>URJS01000001.1 GCA_900548205.1 uncultured Roseburia sp.
AATCGTTTTAACATCTTTTTCATAAATCTAATGCTCCTTTCATTTTGGGTAATAAAATAGCCGTCCAATAAGAACGGCTGAAAATAGAAAAGGAACGTCATTTTAGGCGTTCCATAGTCTATAAAATATTCAATTTTTTTCTTGTTTCAATACTGATGTGCTGTACCATATCTTTGCATATCTAGGAAAACTTGCGTATCAAGGCTCATTCGTTGGTAGTAAATAAGTAGTAAATTGATGAGTTTGTTTCCTTGAAAATGCTGATAGATACTGTATTTTAGCGGATAATCAGATTTTTATTGTGTTTTTATGCTAAATATAAGAGAAAAGCAGAGCTTGCCGGCGGTCTGATCCTGGTATTGCTCGGACTGCGTATCTTATTGACGCATCTTGGGATTTTGGGATGATGCTAAAAGGTTTTTTCAATGAAATAAAAAAGAAAGCATAAGACTGAGAGGGTGCAGCAGTCACAAATTGCGAAAGAGAGGATGAAAAAATTATGACATAGGTTGTATGGTCGGTAGTATTATTGGCGATTGGCTTTGTTTTGCTGATCAAGGGCGCGGATTTTTTTGTGGAGGGAAGCTCCTCGGTGGCAAAGCGGCTGAAGGTTCCGTCTATTATTATCGGACTGACGATCGTTGCGATGGGAACAAGCCTGCCGGAATGCGCAGTCAGCATCACGGCGTCGATCACAAATAATAACGCGCTTGCGGTCAGCAACGCGGTGGGCTCCAATATTTTTAACATCCTCTTTGTGCTTGGCGTTGCCGCGGCGATCAGCCCGATTGCTTTTATCATGGAAAATGTGATTGATATTGTGATTTTGATCGCGATGAGCGCGATTGTGTGGGGCTTCGCATGGACGAAGAAAACGCTGGATAAAAAAGCGGGTATCGTGATGCTTGCGATGTATGCCGTATATCTGGTCTATATTTGTATTCGATAAAGTACGATGAGTTTGTTCCTAACACTTGCCATTGCAGGAAAAAGGTAGTACACTAGTAACAGTTATAGGATTTTATGAAAAACTTACAAATGCAGAAAAGCGGGGAGGAACTTAGGATGAAGTGGCGAGACAAATTTAAAGATATGAAGGTGAGGGACAAGCTTGGGTCTTACCGGATTCTGGTGCTTATCGTTACGGTGATCATGGGATTGGTGGCAGGAGGTCTCAGCATCATGATGCATATGCAGGTCCAGAGAATTACGGAAAACTGGTCTCCGGCGCTGGCAAAGGTTATGGAGATGGATACGCTCACCTCGGATTATCGGATGAAGCAGTATGCACATCTGGTTGCGACGACGGAAGGAGAAATGGCAGGTTTTGAGAAGGAACTTAGCGAGATCGAGGCAGATATTGAGAACGTACGGACTGATTTTGAAGTGCTGTTAAGCAAGGCAGAGGAGAAGGAAATCTATTCTGTTATCAGCAGTAAGTGGGATGATTATAAAACGGAGAGTCAGCAGGTCATTGAGCTTAGCAGCCGGAAAAAGCTGGAGGAGGGCAATAAGCTGATGCTTGGTGAGCTGCTTGATATTTATAATGATTTTCATGAAAGCTTCGCAAAGCTGAAAGAATATGAGGAACACCAGCTTGCAGTCGCGAAAAGAGGCGTTTCCATTATGTTTTACAGTATGATGGCAGCTTTGGTTGTGATCGTCATTGGAGCATTGCTTTTGGTGGAGCAGTTAGGAAAGCTGCTCATTGGCACGATCACAACTCCGGTGGAGCAGATTACGGAGGCGGCAAAGCGGATGTATCAGGGAGATATGTCTGCGGGAAGTCTGATCACATATGAATCTGCAGACGAATTCGGCATGGTTTCCGACGCACTGCGCGGAGCGATGAAGAATCTGTCCGATTACATTGATGAGATTTCCGTCAACCTTCGCGAGATTGCAAAGGGAGACCTCACCAAGCAGGACGATGAGATTACGGACTTTTTGGGGGATTTTGCAAGTATTAAGGAATCCTTTATTTACATTTTGAAGCGGTTTAACACAGCGCTGTCGGAAATCCAAAACACGTCCATGCAGGTGGCGTCAAACGCGGGGACGCTTGCAAATTCCTCCCGTTCGCTTGCAGACGGTGCGACAGATCAGGCGAGTGCGATTGAGGAGCTGACTGCGACCGTTAATACGGTGGCAACACTTGCGGAGGAGAATGCGAAAAACTCTCAAAAGGCTTATGAGAATATCCGTAATTCTGCGGATCAGGCGGAGCAGGAGAAGCAGAAGATGCAGGAGCTCACCGAGGAGATGAGACGCATCACGGAGATTTCAAAGGAGATCGAAAATATTATTACCGCGATCGAGGAGATTGCATCCCAGACAAATTTACTATCCCTAAATGCCTCGATTGAGGCGGCAAGAGCCGGAGAAGCAGGAAGGGGCTTTGCCGTTGTGGCGGATCAGATCGGAAAGCTTGCGGCTGACAGCGCGCAGTCTGCGGTTGACACCAGAGAACTGATCGGTAAAACGCTCGAGGAGATTGAAAAGGGAAATGCGATCACTGCATCAACTTCAGAGGCATTTGACCGTGTGATCGGGGAGATGAAGGATTTTGCGGGCGTTGCACAGAGCATTCAGGAAAATGTCACAGCTTCTGCGGATGCGCTTGAGCAGGTAGAGCAGGGCATTGAGCAGATTTCCGTTGTTATGCAGAATACGGCGGAGGCATCGCAGGATTGTACGGTCATCAGCGACAGTCTGTTGCAGGAGTCTGAAACGCTTGACGGCCTGGTGAAGGAATTTAAGTTGTTTTAAGAGAGAATCCGGTTGAAATGAGTGGAAAGATATGGTACGCTTTGGAATCATGCGTACCATATCTTTTTGGTATCAGGCGAAGGGTGAAGGAGGATAAAGGATGGGATTTTTCGATGAATTGACAGAATCACTGACAAGCGCGGGCAAGGACGTCACGCAGAAGGCTAAGGATATGTCGGAAATTGCAAGGCTCAAACTGGACATCAAGTCTAAAGAGGACTATGTGCAGAAGCAGTATATGGCGATTGGAGAGTCGTATTTCCAAAAGCACAAGGATGATGAGACGGTTGAGGAGGCGGAGCAGTTTTTCCTGATCCGGGAAGCGCTTGATGAGATTGAACGGATGAAAATAGAAATTTTAAAACTGCGAAAAGCAGCCGAGTGCCCGAAGTGCGGTGCGAAGATGCCGGAGGGGGCGACCTTCTGCAGCAGCTGCGGTGCAAAGATGGACGATATGTATGAGGAGGAGTAGGGAGGCGCTGCCGTTTCTTTTGGCAGCTGCAGTGGGACTTCTCTATCATTTGCTGATGCGGCCGATGAGCGGCGACGATGTTTTTTTTGCGGAGGCGTTAAGGGACAGCAGTCTTTTGGAGTACCTTTCACATCGATATTTGTATTGGACCTCCCGTGTGGTATCGGAGTTTATTTTGGTGCTGGTGATCCAGGCTCCGCTGCTGTGGAGGGTCATTAATTTTTTAATGTTTGCAAGCTTTCCGCTGCTATTTGCGCGGCTTTTTGACGACAGTCCGCTGATGCGCTGGTGCGGCGCGGCGGCGGTGCTTTTGTTTCCGTTTCATGATATGGGGACGGCGGGCTGGATCACTACGACGGTCACGCACTTTTGGCCGCTTTGGGGAAGCTTTTTTGTTGCGCTTTTGCTTAAGAAGCTGTTGATGGGGGAGCGGATTTACAGGGCGGAAGCAGTTTTAGGAGTGCCTGTCTGTATCATGACGGGAAGCCATGAGCAGTACGCCGTGATTCTGTCGGTTCTTTTGGTTTTGGCGGGAATCTGGTTTTTGATGCAGAAAAAGAAACCGTTGTATCCGGCGCTTTTTGCGGTGCTTACAGCTCTCACAGTGCTCTCGCTTGCAGTCATTGCATTTTGTCCGGGGAATGCGGGGCGAAATGCCGTCAGTCTTGCGGACCTGCCGATTTATGAGACCTTTGGATTTGGGGATAAGCTTTATCTGGGATTGCTTAGCATTGAGCGTGTGTTTCTTGCGAATGCCGATCTGCTTTTTTGTATGACGTCGCTTGTATGGACGTCGCTTGTGTGCCTGAAAACGGGGAGTTTTAAAAAGACGCTGTTATCGTCCGGTCCGCTGTTTGTTCTGTTTGGGCAGACGGCAGCGCGCACGGCATATCCGGGACTGTCCGGGCTGTTTGTCGTGCCGGAACAGATCTTAGAGTGGAGCTGGGGAGAGCTTTCGACGTGGATTCCGATGGTATATCTCGCGGTATCGGCAGCCTCTATGATCTACGCGCTCTATCAGCTGTTTGGAGAGGATTTGTATGAGTATAGCTGCGTCCTGATCCTGCTTGGCTGCGGTTTTGGCGCAGGAATGGTGCTTGGCTTTATGGCAACCATTTATGTCTCCGGAGAGCGTGTGTATGCGCCGTTGTATGCGATACTGCTGTTTGTGACGCTGCTTGGGGTTTACAGACAAAAAGGCGTCGTGATGGAAAAATTAAAAACAGCGGCGGGAAAGCTTTTGGTCACGTTCGTGGCGGTTTCCTGCTGTATCAATGTGTTATTTATCACGCTCTCGGTGTAAGCCACCGCAGGCGGAGAATCTCGCTTGCGAGATTCTTTTTTCCTTTTATGGACTGTCAGGCAGCACTCTTTTGGAGAATCACGCGAAAGCAGATAGACCAATGCTTTCTGCACCATTCTGTGAAATGTGGGTGAGACAGTACACTAGCAGGGGGACAATAGCGAGAGACGCAGATGATCTGTCCACACACCCTGAATACAGAGGCAGGAGCGTTCCAGACCCTCGCTTGTGAAATGAAGTGCTTCCAAAAGGCGCAGGGAGGCAGTATTTTCCGGCATGACCCTTGCGAATACACGGTGCAGATGCAGCTCCATAAAGGCGATGGAAATGACTTTTGCTACGGCTTCTCTTGCAAAGCCCTGATGATGGAAGGCATGGTCGAACTTATAACCGATCTCACCGCATGAATAAGGCATACGCAGAATGTCATGCAGACAGACCGTTCCGATGATGCAGGCGGGATCTTCCTTCAAAAAAGCATAAAAACGGACAGCGGACAGCTTCATTGCAAGCTTTGCCTCATAAGCTAAGATTGTCTGCTGGTATTGCAGTGTATAAAAATTTTCCGGAAGGGCTGCTTCGTATCGTTCAAATAACTCTTGATTGCGCAGCCGGAAGTCTAAAACCTGCCCGGCGTGTGAGGGGGAGAGTATCGCAAGGCGCAGCCGTTCTGTTTCATAGAGCATATTCATGTGCATTCTCCTTTATTTTTCCGTGTTGCAGACAGTCGACAAATATCACGTCATCCGTTACAATAGGAGTGATCTTAGAAAACTATAACTTATTTGGGAGTAACTGTCTATGACACAGGATGAAAAATATATGAAGGCGGCGATCCGTGAGGCAAAAAAAGCATATGCGCTGGATGAGGTTCCGATCGGCTGCGTCATCGTTCAAAATGATAAAATCATTGCGCGTGGGTATAATAGAAGAAATACGGAAGGAAATACGCTGGCACATGCGGAGCTGTCCGCGATCAAACGGGCGAGCAAAAAGACCGGGGACTGGAGACTTGAGGACTGCACGATGTATGTAACCTTAGAGCCGTGCCAGATGTGCGCGGGAGCTATCGTGCAAAGCCGCATGAAAAAGGTAGTCATTGGGAGCATGAATCCAAAGGCAGGTTGTGCGGGCTCGGTGCTGAATCTGCTGCAGATGGCAGCGTTTAATCATCAGGTGGAGATCGCGCAGGGCGTTTTGATGGAGGAGTGCTCTGCGATGCTCTCCGAATTTTTTCGGCAGCTTCGGGAAAGGAAAAAGCGCACAGGCATTGACAATGAACCGTAAAATAGGATATACTTAAATCTCCGAGCAGCCGGGGTGGTAGCGGTGCCCTGTACCAACAATCCGCTATAGTTGGGGTGATGCCGATCGGAGGACCGTTAAGCGGTAGAGCTGCCCATCATAAGTGGCGTCGAAGCTTTGGTCTCGCACGGCGGGAATCTATGAACCGGGTCAGGTCAGGAATGAAGCAGCCCTAAGTAGAACCTCCCGGGTGATGCGAGGGTGCCGGGGCTGAGTTAACTGTGGTGGTAACGTCTGTCGTTTTGGCTCGAAGAAAGGCGCTCGGATTTTATATACAAAAATTTAGTTTTGGAGGATGAAGTGGGAGCATGTGGGATAACATAAGAAAAATCTTATATAAAGCGTGCGACGTCCTGGAGCTTCTTATGGCGGGAGCGGTTGCGGTCGGTATTGTGATCGCGGCAATGACACTGTGGCCGGAATTTTTGACCTACTGGGAGAACCGGATGGATGCGGGAGCTTTTTTGCTTTATCTGGATGCGGTTTTTAATGTTGTGATAGGAATTGAATTTATGAAGATGCTCTGTAAGCCGAGCTCCGCAAATATCATTGAGGTGCTGATCTTTTTGATCGCGCGTCATATGATCGTGACGAGCACGACGCCGCTTGAGGATCTGTTATCCGTCCTAAGCATCGGTGTTTTGTTCTTTTTCCGGCGTTTTATGCTGATGACGAAGCCGGATAAAAAGCAGCATGTGCCGAATCTTCTTGGGGCGATCAAGACGGCGCAGTCGCCGGAGTTTCGGAGCGCCGTGATCAAGGCGGAGGAGGAGCTTTTGGCAGAGGAGGCAAAAAAGACGGAGTGAAGCGGGGATCAGTGGAAAACAGAGATTATGCATTTATTTTCAAACAACCATTGAAATTCCCAAAAACTGCTATATAATAGCAAGTACAGTAAGCGTCATGAATGAGGGCGTGGCTTTTATAACGAATCAAGAAAAAGGAGAAATTAAAATGTTTGGATTTGGTCAGTTGATCGAGATCTTAAAGAAAAACCCAAAGAAGATCGTATTTACGGAGGGAAACGATCCGCGTATTTTAGAGGCGGCTTCCCGTCTTCTTGCAGGTACGTTCCTGCATCCGATCCTCGTCGGAGACCCGGCGGAGATTGCTGCGGTGGCAGAGGAGAGCGGCTATAATATCCGCGGAGCGGAGATCATCAATCCGCTTGATTATGACAGATTTGATGAGATGGCAGCAATGTTCTGCGAGCTTAGAAAGAGCAAGGGAGTGACTCCGGAGGAGGCAAAGAAGGTTCTTGCGCAGGCAAATTATTTTGGAACGATGCTGGTAAAAATGGGAGTGGCAGACGCCCTGCTTGGCGGAGCGACCTATTCGACTGCTGATACGGTGCGTCCGGCATTACAGCTTATCAAGACAAAGCCGGGCAATTCCATTGTATCCTCCTGCTTTATTCTGGTGCGCCCGTCTGCAACAGGCGAAAATGAGGTATTGGCGATGGGAGACTGCGCGATCAATATTAAGCCGACAGAGGACGAGCTTGTGGAGATCGCGGGAGAGGCAGCAGAGTGTGCGAAGATTTTCGGCGTCGATCCAAAGATCGCATTTTTAAGCTATTCTACATTTGGCTCAGGAAAGGGCGAGGATGTAGACAAGATGAAAAATGCGGCGGAGAAGGCAAAGGCGAAATATCCAAAGCTTCCGATTGAGGGAGAGCTTCAGTTTGACGCGGCAGTTTCTCCGCGTGTAGCGCGCACCAAGTGCCCGGAAAGCGAGGTTGCCGGACATGCCAATACGTTTATTTTCCCGGACATCAACGCGGGAAATATCGGTTACAAGATTGCACAGCGTCTTGGTAACTTTGAGGCATACGGTCCGATCCTTCTCGGGCTGGATGCACCGATCAACGATCTGTCACGCGGCTGCAATGCTTCTGAGGTATATTCTATGGCGATCATTACAGCAGCGCTCGCATAGAAGTAAATAGAGAAAAAAGCCTGTACATCAGGCAGGGATAACCGCAGCGACCGGTATTGGGCGCTGCGGTTTTGTTGCATGGAATATAGCTGTGATACGAAAGGTGGAGAGAAATGAAATGGCAGATCGGTTGTTTAGCGGAAAGGATTTAAGGAAGCTGATCATACCGCTGGTGATCGAACAGCTGCTGGCGATCAGTATTGGGCTGTTTGACACGCTTATGGTTTCCTCCTGCGGGGAGGCGGCGGTGTCGGGAGTCTCGCTGGTGGACAGTATCAGTGTGCTTTTGATACAGATATTATCGGCGCTGGCAACCGGCGGAGCGGTTGTGTGCAGTCAGTATATTGGAAAAAAGATGCCGGAGCGGGCAAGGCTGTCGGCGGGACAGCTGATCTTTATCATGCTTACCTCGGCGGGAGCGGTGATGCTGGTGGTCCTTGTTCTGCACAGATTTTTGCTTCGTGCTATTTTTGGGCAGATTGATGCAGAGGTCATGGCGAATGCGGAGATTTATTTTTTGATTTCCGCTCTATCCTATCCGTTTCTCGGTGTTTATAATGCGGGCGCGGCGCTGTTTCGGGCGATCGGCAACAGCAGGATCAGTATGTACACCAGCCTTGTCATGAATGTTATCAATATCGGCGGAAATGCGGTTTTGATTTTCGGGTTTGGACTTGGGGTGACGGGCGCGGCGTCCGCAACACTTTTTGCGCGTATCGTCTCTGCGCTTGTGATGCTCATACTGTTGATGCGAAAGGACAATCCGCTCTGCATCACGGCGAAAACCTGTTTAAGACCACAGTGGGATGTCATTGGCAGGATTTTAAAGATCGGTATTCCAAGCGGCATCGAAAATGGGATGTTTCAGGTTGGAAAGCTTCTGGTTTCCAGCCTGACGGCAACCTTTGGCACGGCGGCGATCGCGGCGAATGCAGTGGCGAACAGCATTGCGGGCTTTGCGAATATTCCGGGAATCGCGATCGGGCTTGCGATGGTGACAGTGATCGGCCGGTGCGTTGGCGCGGGGGAGAAGGAACAGGCAAAATATTACAGCAAAAGGCTTATGGGACTTGCGTATCTTGGAATGGCGGTATCAAATGCGGCTCTTTTGCTTGCCGTACGTCCGCTTACCTCCTGTTTTCAGTTGTCAGCGGAGGCTTATGGCATCACCGTGGAGCTGCTGACCGTGTTTGCCGTCTTGGCAATGCTCATCTGGCCGCTCAGCTTTGCGCTGCCGAATGTGCTTCGGGCGGCGGGTGACGCGCGCTATACGATGGGGGTGAGCGTTTTTTCCATGTGGGTATTCCGTGTGGCAAGCAGTTATTTTTTTGCCGGGACGCTCGGGCTTGGCGTTATGGGTGTCTGGATCGGCATGTATGTAGACTGGGTGTTTCGTTCCCTGTTTTTTATCCTGCGCTATCAGAGAGGGCGCTGGCTGGAAAAACGCGTTGTGTAAAGGGCTTGTAAACAGACAGATTCAATGGTATTCTAAGACTATATTTCACATTACGAGGACTAGAGAAGGCGATGTTTAAGAACATAGGAAAACTAAAACGGGAATTGGAGGAATATGCGGTGCTGACCGTGGCAACGCTGATTCTTGTTGTCGGCGTTTATGTCTTTAAGTTTCCGAACAATTTTTCGTTTGGCGGCGTGACCGGTATTGCCGTCGTGCTTGCGGCTGTGCTTCCGTTTTCACCGGGAGATATTACGTTTATCATCAACATGTCGCTGCTTGTTGTCGGATTTATTTTTCTTGGAAAAAGCTTCGGAATCCGCACGGTGTATGTTAGTCTGCTGATGTCGGCGGGCTTAAGCCTTGCGGAGCTGTGGTTTCCGATGGAGCACGCGCTTACAACGCAGCCGGTGCTGGAGCTGATTTATGCGATCGTGCTTCCGGCGTTCAGCTCGGCGATTTTATTTAATATCGGTGCATCGGGCGGCGGTACGGACATCATTGCGATGGTCTTAAAGAAATATACAAAGCTAAATATCGGCGGAGCGCTATTCCTTGTGGACCTTGGGATTGTCATTGCCTCCTGCATGGTATTTGACGCGCAGACGGGACTTTTTTCGTTGTGCGGTCTGCTGGCGAAGTCTCTCGTGGTGGACAATGTGATCGAGAGTATCAATTTGTGCAAATACTTTACGATCATCTGCAACGATCCGGAGCCGATCTGCGAGTTTATCACAAAAAAGCTAAACCGCAGTGCAACGGTTTATGCCGCGGAGGGAGCGTATGAGCATAATCGAAAGAGCGTGGTCATTACGATCATGAAGCGGAGTCAGGCGGTGGAGCTGCGCAATTATATCAGGAAGCATCAGCCGACAGCATTTATTGCGATCACAAACAGCAGCGAGATCATAGGAAAGGGTTTTCGCGGCTGTAATTAAAGGGACAGCAGGGAGGAAGGAATATGCTGATTAGTTTATTGATTACGGTGGTATTTGGATTTCTTTACTTTTATGTGAAGCTTCCGGCTTTGAATATGCATTCGCCGGATCTGTATCTGTTTGTGTATCTGCTGTGTATCGTCTACTGCGGCAGCAACATTTTTGTGACGGGCTTTAAGGCGTCAAATGCAAAGGATTATTTTAAGCACATGATCAAAAAATGTACGGTTCCCGTGGTCATCGGAGCAGTATTTCTGGCGATCAGCGCGGTCGGCGGGATTGCCGGAAGCGTAATTTTCCGCGCAAAGACTTATGCAGAGCTTCTTCCGATGAAAGAGGGAGATTTCTCAAAGGAGGTCCAGGAGTTAAAGTGGGATCAGATTCCGATGCTGGATGCCGATTCTGCGAATACGCTTGCAAATAAAAAAATGGGTGAGCTGTCCGATCTTGTTTCCCAGTTTGAGGTGGACGGGGCTTCGGCACAGATCAATTATCAGGACAGACCGGTGCGTGCAACCTACCTAAACTATGGCGGTCTGATCAAGTGGTTTAATAACCGCGGGGAGGGTATTCCTGCTTATCTTTTGATCGATATGGTGACGCAGGAGGTAAGCGTGCAGCGGCTTGAGGAGGGGATGAAGTATTCACCTTCCGAGCCTTTGAACCGCAACATTCACCGTTATCTGCGTTTTCATTATCCGACAAAGATGTTCTATGACGTAAATTTTGAGGTGGATGACGACGGTGTTCCATACTGGTGCGCGACAACCGTCACAAATACGATCGGACTGTTCGGTGGTACAGACGTCACCGGAGCGGTGCTTGTCAATGCAGTGACAGGGGAATCACAGTTTTATGAAATCGGGGATGTGCCGTCATGGGTAGACCGTGTATGCAGCTCAGAACTGATTTTGCAGCAGTATGATTATTATGGCTTATACCAGGGCGGATTCTGGAATTCCGTACTGGGACAGAGCGGATGCACCAAGACGACTACAGGCTATAACTATATTGCGATGGACGATGATGTGTGGGTATATACCGGTATCACATCGGTTGGCGGAGATGAGAGTAATCTTGGCTTTATTCTCGTAAATCAGCGTACGAAGGAGGCGCGCTATTACGCTTGCGCCGGTGCGAATGAGCAGGCGGGTATGAATTCGGCACAGGGAGCGGTGCAGCAGTACAGCTATCAGGCGACCTTCCCGATCCTTTTGAATATCGGAAATGAGCCGACGTACTTTATGGCGCTTAAGGATGCGTCGCAGCTTGTCAAGATGTATGCCATGGTCAACGTCAGCCAGTATCAGATCGTAGCGACGGGAACGACGGTCGAGGAGTGTCAGGCAAATTATATGGATCAGCTTGTCAAGAGCGGGATCGCCGAGGAGGAAAAGGCGCCGGAGGCGGAGACGGGCGAGGTGACCGGAAGGGTTGCGGAGCTGCGCTCGGCAGTTATGGACGGCGATACCTATTACTTTATCCGTCTGGCAGAGCAGCCTGTCTACTATCTGATCAACGGCAGGGAGTATCCGGTTGCAACAATCTTAAATGTAGAGGATAAGGTGACGATCCAGTATGAGCTTGGAGAGGGAGAGATTGTAAACGGTATTTCACTGGAGCGCAAGTAATGGCTGGATTTTGGGTATAATAGAAAAGACAGGGAAAGAGGAATCTACTATGAAGCTATGGGAAGATGAGAGACAATGCTATATCCGTGCGGCGATGGAGCAGAATACGCCGGAGGAAAATGAAGCCTTAAAAAAACGGCTGGAGGAAATTGACTGGTCGGTGTTTGAGCACGTTGACAGAAAAGAGACCGTCAATGAGCGCGGCGTTTTTGCACCGCTTGAGGCAGTGGAGCTTGCGGAGATCCGTGCGAGGGAGCAGGAGTTTCGTGAGATCGGATTAAGGACTGTGCGGGAGGGCAAGGTCGGTGCGGTCCTTCTCGCGGGAGGACAGGGTACGCGCCTTGGGCTGGATAAGCCGAAAGGAACGCTGAATATTGGGGTGAACCGGATCTTGTATTTATTTGAGCAGCTTGTGAGGAATCTGATGGACGTGACCGAGGAGGCGGGAGCATATGTTCCGCTCTATATCATGACAAGCAATATCAATGATAAGGACACGAAGGAATTTTTTGAGGAGCACGATTATTTTGGCTACCCGAGGGAGGAGGTCAGATTCTTCGTGCAGGAGATGGAGCCGGCATGTGATTATGAGAAAAGGGTGCTCATGGAATCGGGCACAGAGCCGGCGATGTCACCAAACGGCAATGGCGGATGGTTTGGCTCGATGGTGTCTGCCGGACTTTTGCCCGAGCTTCAGCAAAAAGGAATTGAGTGGCTGAATGTCTTTGCAGTCGATAATTGCCTCCAGCGCATTGCAGATCCTTTGTTTATCGGAGCAACGATCGCATACGGGCGCGAGAGCGGCGCAAAGGTCGTGCGCAAGGCGGCGCCGGATGAGAAGGTGGGAGTTCTTTGCACCGAGGACGGCAGACCCTCCATTGCGGAATATTATGAGATGACAGAGGAGATGGCGACAGCCCGAAAAGAAAACGGAGATCTGCTTTACGGCTTCGGCGTGATCTTAAACTATTTGTTTTCCGAGAAGAAGCTTGAGGAGATCGCGGACGCGCGGATGCCGATCCATGTGGTGGAGAAAAAGATTCCGTACAGGGATGTGGATGGAAGCTATGTGAAACCGGATGCGCCAAATGGTTATAAGTTTGAGACGCTGGTGCTTGATATGGTGCATATGATGCAGGATTGTCTGCCCTATGAGGTTGACAGAAGCAGGGAATTCGCGCCGATCAAGAATCTGCATGGCGTTGATTCTTTGGATTCGGCAAGAGAGCTTTTGGCAGGCTGCGGTATTTCCCTGTAAAAACAGTGAATGAAATAATTTAATAAATATTTTATGTGCGTTTTACGCAGGCTTCATGATTGTCTGGTATAATGTAGAAACTGAAATGATTTTCAGACAATCAGAGAAACGAGGTTTTTGTTTACGCATGAAAAAAAGAATGCGAAGGGCAGCAGAAAAGGAAGAAGTACGTCAGGAGGAAGCATATCAGGGAGAGATCATGCAGGAGGGGATGCTTGCGGTGAGGGAGCTCATGCCGATACACTGTGTCGGTGAGGATGATATGGAGCATATCGCGGACATGACGGAGCAGTTTTCCCGCACGATCGACCCGATCCTTCGGATGTATAATGCGGCGATGTGCGCGACGACCGCGCGTCTTGAGATCATAGAGGACGAATTTAAGTACCGCAGACTCCGCTGCCCGATCCACCACATTGATACCCGTTTAAAATCGGCAAAAAGTATTCTTGGAAAGCTGCAGAAGAAGGATATGGATCTGACACTGTCTTCCGCCTGCAACAATATTTATGATATTGCGGGCGTGAGAGTGGTCTGTTCATATATTAAGGACGTGTATTTGATCCGGGATCGTTTGATGGCGCAGGATGACCTGTTTTTGATGGATATTAAGGATTATATCGCAGAGCCGAAGGTGAATGGCTACCGGAGTCTCCATATGGTAATCCGTGTTCCTGTTTATTTTATGAATAAAAAGCAGATGGTTCCGGTCGAGCTTCAGGTGCGGACGCTTGCAATGGATCTGTGGGCGAGCCTTGAGCATGATATTAAGTACAAATCCCTTTATCAGGGAGTAACCGCAGATTTTTCGGACGAGTTGAAGGAGTGCAGCCGTCTCATTTATGAGGCGGAGGAGAAAATGGAGATTATGAACCGCATGATCGAGCGGTAGGAAATTAGGTGCGGAAGAAGGACAAAATAGATGGATAGGAAAAGGCGGTTTGGAGGGAAGCGGTATCTGCTTGTCGTTCCTTTGATCTTCTTTTTGCTGCTTGGCGATACGCAGGCGATCATGCAGAGGGAAAACACCCGTATTTACAAGGTGTTCTGCATTGGTGACAGTATCACTTACGGAAAGGGCGTGCCGGATGAGCGGCGTGAGGAGGAGTGCTATCCCGCTGTGCTTGGAAGGCTTTTGGGCAGGCGTTATGAGGTTATGAATTATGGCGCAAGCGGAAGGACGCTGCTTGATATTCCGGGAAAAAGCTATCGCGATACCGGCTATATTGAAGCGGTAAAGGGAGAGCTGCCGGATATTTTGATCATAATGCTGGGCTCTAATGATTCACGGAGCGATCGGTGGCATGCAAAGAAATATAAGCAGGCGTATATTGCGCTGCTTAAGGAGCTGCAGATGATCGAGAGCAAGCCTGCGATTTATATTATGACGCCGCCTGAGGCGTTTCCGCGGGAGAATGGAGAGATCATTCATGGTATCCGCAATGAGATCATTCATGATGAGATTGGGCGAATTGTTCGCGAGGTTGCAGAGGAGACAGGAGTAGGGCTGATCGATCTCTATGCGGTGACGGAGAACCACCCGGAATATTTTTTTGACGGGGTGCATCCAAACAAGGAAGGCTACGAGGTTGTAGCGCAGACGGTGTATGAGCATATTGTAAAGAAGGAATTTTGATCAGCACGGGGGCGCGGAATGCGCGCGTACATTTTGGGAGACGCGTTTTAGCAACTTTGAAAGCAGCTCGTGATCCTCTGCCGAAAATCCGTCGAAGATTGCTGCGAAAAAATCCTGCTGTGCCGTCTGTCCGTCCCATACGGCGGGAAGGGCGGCGTCGCAGAGCGAGAGATGAGCCGTTTTGCGGTTGGCGGGCGTATAGGCTCTGCGGAGAAACCTGCGTTTTTCGAGGGCCTTTACGGAGGTAGAGACGTGCGACTTGGCTAAGCGGCGCATCTCGACAATGTCGGACGCCGTATCATATTTTGGATTGTTTGCGAGAAAAAGAAGGATGTCAAGCTCGGTGCGCGTAAGCCCGTGGCGGGAGCAGACCGGTTCTATATATTGCGTATAGAGCGATTTCATTAGAATTTGGTTTTCCTGAAACTCCTGGATCATGAATCACACCTCAAAAGATAATATTTTGAAATAATTTTAAAAAGATTACTTGGAATTGTCAATGATTTGTAGTAAAATAGAAAAAGATACGACGGAGTATGGCGTAGTTTGGTAGCGCGCACGGCTGGGGGCCGTGAGGTCGCAGGTTCAAATCCTGTTACTCCGATAAAAAAGGTTGCCGGTCAGCGGCAACCTTTTTTGACATAAGAGCGGCTCGCAAAGCGTGTCGCTCGTTGTTATGACATAGGGAATCTGCTCCGCAATCTTACAATCTGCCTTATTCCGCCAGCTTTGAGATGACGTCCTTATGGAGCTTTTTCATAAACAACAGTGTTAGCAGCAAGGCTGCGACCTCCGCGATCGGGAAGGAGAGCCACACAAAATCAACGGTGGCAACCTGTGCAAGCAGGTAAGCAACAGGCAAAAGCACAACAAGCTGTCTGGCAATGGAAATAAACATACTGTAGACTGCCTTGTCAAGTGACTGGAATGCGCTGCTGCACGCGATGCTGATCGCGGCGGGAACAAAGCTGAAGCTGATGATACGCAATGCCGGAACACCGATAGCGATCATGTGATCCGAGGCGTTGAACATCCGAAGCAGCGGCACGGGGGCAGCCTGAAACAGAAGAAAGCCTGCGGCAAGAATCACGACAGCATATAGGATCGTGTGATTTAATGTTTTTGTTACGCGTGAGCGCTTGTTTGCACCGTAATTATACGCCATGATAGGAATCACACCGCTGTTTAGTCCAAATACCGGCATAAATACGAAGCTTTGCAGCTTGAAATAAACGCCGAAGACGGCGGTCGCCGTGGGGGTAAAGGTGATCAAGATGAGGTTCATCGCGTAGGTCATCAGAGAACCGATCGCCTGCATGATGATGGACGGAACACCGATACCATAAATCTGTCGGATGATCTTGCCGTTTGGACGAAAGTGAGCAAATTTAAGATGTACTTCATGGTTTCTTGTCTGATTCAGGTACAGACCGACAAGCGCGGCGATGATCTGTCCGATTACGGTCGCAACGGCAGCGCCCGTTATGCCCATTTTTGGAAGTCCCAAAAGACCGAAAATGAGGATCGGGTCTAAGATAATATTTACAATAGCGCCAACGCCCTGCGAAATCATGGAATACACGGTTTTTCCAGTTGCCTGCAGCATACGCTCAAACATGATCTGGATAAAGATACCAAGCGACAGGCAGCAGCAAACAGTCATGTACTGCTTTCCGTAGATGATAATTTCCTCAATATTTGTCTGGCTGCGGAAGAACATCTCTGAGAAGAAAAGACCGATCACAAGAAACAGCAGGTAGCTTAAGATTGCGAGAAAAATACCGTTTTCCGCAATTTTGTTTACCTTATCAAAATCCTTTTCTCCGAGGGAGCGCGCGAGAAGCGCGTTCATGCCGACGGCAGTACCGACGCCGACGGCGATCATCAGATTTTGGATCGGGAATGCCATCGAAACGGCAGTCAGTGCATTTTCATTGATCTGTGCGACGAAAATACTGTCGACAATGTTATAAAGTGCCTGTACCAGCATGGAAATCATGATCGGCAGAGACATCGATACGATTAATTTGTCAATAGGCATCACGCCCATTTTATTTTCCTGCATAAAAAACCTCCTTTTTTCAACCTATCTATATTATCACCCATTTTATAAATATACAAGCATTAGAAAAAAGTCGCAAAATGCAGAAAAATAGAGAAATCTGTGGTACAATTAGGATAGGTGAAAAAGGAAGGGGGCGCAGTGTGGAGGAAAAAAATTCTTATGAGAAGATTTATGAGGTGGTAAGACAGATTCCAAGGGGGTGCGTGGCAACCTACGGGCAGGTGGCGGCGCTTGCCGGAAATAAAAGATGGGCGCGGGTTGTGGGCTATGCGCTGCACGTCAATCCAGATCCAGAGGGGATCCCCTGCTACCGTGTTGTCAACCGGGAGGGACGTTTATCGGAAGCGTTTGCCTTCGGAGGAGAGAACCGGCAGAAGGCGCTGCTCGAGGCAGAGGGGATTGCAGTGAGCGGAAGCCGTGTGGATCTGGCGCGTTTTCAATGGAAGAAGTTTGTTTTATAAAAAGCGGCATATAATAATGAAGAAACAGGAGTTAAAAACGTATGAGGAAGAAAGAACTTGCAAAGGAAATCATCCAAAGGCTAAAGGAGGAGTACCCGGATACTGCATGTACGCTGGACTATGATGACGCATGGAAGCTTTTGGTCAGCTTAAGGCTGGCGGCGCAGTGTACGGATGCGCGTGTCAATGTTGTCGTGCAGGACCTGTACGCAAAGTTTCCAACGGTTGACGCGCTGGCGGAGGCCGAGGTGTCAGAGATCGAGCAGATCGTCCGTCCGTGCGGTCTTGGAAACAGCAAGGCGCGCGACATCAGTGGATGTATGAAAATGCTGCGTGAAAAATACGGCAGCCGGGTACCGGATGATTTTGATGAGCTCTTAAAGCTGCCGGGTGTTGGAAGAAAAAGTGCGAATCTGGTTATGGGAGACGTCTTTGGAAAGCCGGCGATCGTGACCGATACGCATTGTATCCGTCTGGTCAACCGGATGGGACTTGTGGATGGGGTCAAGGAGCCGAAAAAGGTAGAAATGGCGCTGTGGAAGCTGATTCCGCCCGAGGAGGGCAGCAATTTCTGTCATCGTCTCGTAGATCATGGACGTGAGGTATGCACGGCGCGCACAACGCCGCATTGCGAACGCTGCTGTGTGGCAGATATTTGTAAAAAAGTCGGTGTGAAGTCAAAGTAGGACGTGGAATCAGATTTTAGCAGACGTTCCGAAGAAAGCTTGGAGGGGAGCATGGATGCAGCAGTAAAATACGGGAAATCATACTTTATGCCGCCGGAAGTGACGTATGACTGGGCGAAAAAGGAAACGATCGAACAGGCGCCGGTCTGGTGCAGTGTGGATTTGCGGGACGGAAATCAGGCGCTGATCGAGCCTATGGGGCTTACGGAAAAGCTGGAGTTTTTTCAGATGCTTGTGGAAATCGGATTTAAGGAAATTGAGGTTGGGTTCCCGGCGGCGTCAGATACGGAGTATCAGTTCGTACGAACCCTGATCGAGCGTGATATGATACCAAAGGATGTGAAGATCCAGGTGCTGACGCAGGCGCGGGAGCATATCATCCGAAAGACCTTTGAGGCGATCGAGGGTGCGCCTTGCGCCGTTATCCACCTGTACAATTCCACGTCTGTGACGCAGCGTGAGCAGGTGTTTAGCAAAACGAGGGAGGAGGTCAAGGCGCTTGCGGTTGAGGGTGCGCAGCTGATGAAAACACTCGCGGGGGAGACGCAGGGAAGGTTTATCTTTGAATACAGCCCTGAGAGCTTTCCGGGAACGGAGGTTGATTATGCGCTTGAGGTATGCAATGCGGTTCTTGATGTCTGGCAGCCGGATCAGGAGCATAAGGTGATCATTAATATCCCAACGACCGTACAGCTTGCGATGCCTCATATTTTTGCCTGTCAGGTGGAATATATCCATAAGCATTTAAAGGCGCGGGAGCATGTGATTTTAAGCGTTCATCCGCACAACGACAGGGGCTGCGGCGTAAGCGACGCAGAGCTTGGCGTCCTTGCGGGAGCGGAGCGTGTGGAGGGAACGCTTTTTGGAAACGGAGAGCGGACCGGGAATGTTGATCTTGTAACAGTCGCGATGAATATGCTCTGTCATGGTGTGGAATCAGGACTTGACTTTTCGGATATTTCCGGTATCCGTGAGAAATATGAGCGTTTGACCGGCATGCAGGTCGATGCGCGTGCGCCCTATGTGGGAGAGCTTGTTTTTACAGCGTTTTCCGGCTCGCATCAGGATGCGATCTCAAAGGGAATGGCATGGCGTGCCGACGGAAAGAGCGGGGAGCGGTGGGAAGTACCGTATCTGCCGATCGATCCCGAGGACGTCGGGCGTGAATATGAATCAGACGTCATCCGCATTAACAGCCAGTCGGGAAAGGGCGGCGTAGCGTTTATCTTAAAACGAAGCTTTGGAATTTCGCTGCCGGATGCGATGAAGGAGGAGGTTGGCTATCTGATCAAGGGGATTTCAGACCGCCGTCACAGGGAGCTGTCACCGGAGGCGGTGTACCGCATTTTTGAGGAGACCTATTTAAACCGCAAGGATATTTTTGAGGTGGCGGAATACCGGTTTGAGCGCAAGAATGGAATTACAGCGCAGGTGACGCTTGTGCAGGACGGAAGGAGGCGTGTCATAGAAACGGCCGGAAACGGGCGTCTGGACGCCATAAGCAATGCGATCAAAATGTATTTCGGCGTTGAGTATGAGCTTGCAAGCTATCAGGAGCATGCGATTTCAAGGGGCTCTTTCGCAAAGGCTGCGGCGTATGTCGAGATCGTGGCAGGAGGCGTAAACTATTGGGGTGTCGGGATCGAGGATGATATTATATCAAGCTCCATCGCTGCGCTTGTTTCGGCAGCGAACCGTATGGCGCAGAGCAGATGTGTGACAGAGCCGCGTGAGGAACGGCTGGTCGATCTGATGAGTTATATCCAGAATCATTATGCGGATGTGACCTTAGAGCTTCTTGCATCTGAATTTGGTCTTTCCAGGTCCTACCTTTCTAAATACATCAAAGAAAAATCAGGCATGACCTTTCAGGAGGCCGTCAAGACCGTGCGGATAAGAAAGGCGTGTGCGATGCTAAAGGAGACAAATCAGACTGTGGAATCTATTGCCGCATATGTAGGCTATGAGAACGTAGAGCATTTTAACCGTTTGTTTAAGGCGGCAAAGAAAATGACGCCAATCCAGTTTCGGAGAAAGAATCAATAGAATTTTCTGAAATTTTCTGTATCAGATGACAGGAATCTGTAAAAATGGTATAATTGTAAAAAGAAAAGGATTTTTGTGAAGGGGGAGTGGCTATGGGGCTGCTGACGTCGGTGAGTATCCATATATTTCCTGTACTCATGCTCCTCGTCATTTATCTGAATAACCACAGAAAAACATCTGAAACGGCAGATAAGCGGTTGTTTGATCTGCTGACGCTGCTTGCGCTTGGCGCGCTGCTGGCGGAGACCTTTGGCAGAGGCTTTGAGGGGCAGGACGGAGACCTTGCGCGAAGCGTCGTATGGATTTGCGGCATTATCTATGCGTGGATGGTGGCAGGAACGGCGGGAACATGGTTTCTCTATGTTGCATTTCGCTTAAAGTATAGGGCGCGGGTGGGGAGAGCAAAGCAGCTTACCCGCCTTTTTAGCATTGCGCAGCTTCTTTTGGCAGGCGTTTTGGTGACGATGCCGTGGACGCATCTGATCTTTTTTATCAGCCGGGAGCATCAATGTGTACCGGGAAAGTTGTTTTGGCTCCTTTATCTGGAAGGTGCGGCGTGGCTTTTGGCGGGAGCGGTGATCGCCCTTCGCAAGAGCGGGGGAGGGAATGCCAGAGACCAGAGAAGGGAATGCGTTGATCTGGCAGTCTGCAGCCTGATCCTGCTTGTGGGGATGACGGCGCAGTATTGGAGACAGGAGTGGTGGGGCGGTACTTTCTGTCTGTCTCTGACAGTTCTCTTTATCTATCTCAACACGCAGAACCGCCAGATTACGACGGACAGTCTGACCGGTCTTAATAACCGCAGGGAGTTTGATAAGCAGATTGAGCGGTGGGCGGAACAGCATGGAGGAAATTGGGGAATGCTGATGTTAGACATTGATGATTTTAAGAGCATCAACGATCACATGGGACACATTGCGGGAGACGAAGCCTTATGGGAAACGGCGGATCTGCTAAGACGCGTGCTCGGAAAGGGAAAAACATTTCTGGCGCGCTATGGGGGCGATGAGTTTGCGGTGATCGGCGCGTGGGAGGATGCACGGGCGGCAGAAGCAGCTGTCAAAGCGATCGAGCAGGAGGTTCGGATATTTAACGAGACGGCAAAAAAAGGCTACCGGCTTTCCTTCAGCATCGGATATGCGATGTGGGAGCAGGCAGAGGGGACGGAGTCTCTGATCAAAATTGCCGATGAACGTATGTATCAGAGCAAAGCGCGGAAGAAACGTGCTGCGGAAAAGGAGACTTAATGGGGGTGGCACAATGAACGCTGAGATCTATTTACAGATCAATTTCATACCGATCATAGCGTTGGTGCTGATGCGTCTGAATACGGAGCGGACGCTTACCTACTCGTGGCGGAGCCGCGCACTGCGCTTTATGATGGTGCTTTTAACGGGCATTATGCTTTTGAATCTGGCGGGCAGATGTCTGGATGGGCAGCAGTTTGTGGGAGCGCGCGGTCTGCTTTTGCTGCTTGATCACTGCAGCCTTCTATTGTTCGTCTTTCTGTCGTATCTCTGGTATCTTTATGTGCGTGATGTTTTAAACTACGGAATCGGACAGCGTGGCCTGCCGGTATTAAGGGCGGCGCTTCCGCTTTTGGCGATGCTCGTTCTTTTTATTGGAAATATCTGGAACGGTCTGCTCTTTTACTTGGATGAGAATAATTTTTATCAGCGCGGTCCGGTATTTTTCGTTTATGTGCTTGTTGTGGTGGGCTATCTTGCGGTTTCGTCAATAGACGCGCTGCGGCAAAGCAGAAGGGAGGAGCAGGCGGAGCGCAGGAGAGAATGCAGAATGCTGGTATGGTTTTCAGTTCCGCCTGTCATTGGCTGTTTCGTTCAGCTTTGCATGGAGGAGATTGAATTTGTGCTTCCGGCTACGGCAGTTTCTCTGCTGTTCGTGTATCTCGATGTGCAGCAGGGGCAGGTGACAAGGGACGCGCTTACGGGGCTTAACAACCGGGGGCGGCTAAAGCAGTATCTGACAGAGCTTGGGGGACAGGATTGGATCGAGAAGCCATGTCATCTGCTGCTGCTGGATGTTGATCATTTCAAAAAGATCAATGATAAATTCGGTCATGCGGTCGGGGATCAGGTGTTAAAGCTTACGGCGGATCAGATGAAACGGACCTTCGGACATACAAATTCCTTTCTGGCGCGCTACGGGGGCGACGAATTTTTGATCATTTTGAAGGGGAAGTCAGACGATGAGGTGGCGGTCTATATCGAGGCGCTGCGGGAGGGCATGGCAAAGCTGGAGTGGGCGGACGGCGCAGGATGGAGGATTGGCGTAAGCATTGGCTGTGCGCGGGGGGATGAAACAGAGCATCACAGTATCCGTGAGCTTGTGCAGTTAGCGGATCAGCGCATGTATGAGGAAAAAAATAGGAATAGATAGCATAGGATCGGGTCATACTACAGGTATGCCGGACGGCAATGTAGATATGGAGGATTCATATGCAGAACAATCAGGAAACAGACAGAGCGTTTGGCTTGCGGGATAAAATAGGGTATATGTTCGGTGATTTCGGGAATGACTTTACGTTTATCTTCGCAAGCTCTTTTTTAATGGTATTTTACACAAAGGTTCTCGGGATCAGCGGGGGCATGGTAGGAACCTTATTTTTGGCGGCGCGCTTTGTGGACGCCTTTACTGATGTGACAATGGGCCGCATTGTGGATAAAATGCCTCCTGCACGGGACGGGAAGTTTCGCTGCTGGATCCGGCGTATGTGCGGACCCGTTGCGCTCTCAAGTTTTTTGATGTATCAGACTGCAGTTGCGGATGCGCCGATGACGTGGCGCATCATCTATATGTATGTCACATATCTGCTGTGGGGCAGCGTTTTCTATACGTCGATCAATATCCCGTATGGCTCTATGGCATCCGCGATCACGGCAGACCCCGATGAAAGGACGTCGCTTTCTACCTTCCGTTCTATCGGGGCGGCGTTGGCGGGGCTTGTGATCGGAGTTGGGACGCCGATCTTTCTCTACACGACAGACGAAGCCGGAAATCAGATTGTGCGCGGGGGAGCGACGTTTGCCGTGATCGCGGGGGTATTTTCGCTTCTGGCAATCATTTGCTATGTGCTCTGCTACCGGCTGACGAGTGAGCGCGTGACAATCGAAAAGAAGCCTGATGCGAAAAAATTGACGCTGGCTGCGACGTTCCGTGCGATCGGAACGAGCCGTGCCCTGCTTGGTATTATCGGGGCGGCGATCTTTTTGCTCTTAAGTCAGCTTTTGATCAATACAATGAATAATTATATCTATCCCGATTATTTTGGAAACGCGCGCGGCATCTCTATTTTTACGCTGCTGTCAACGCTGGTGATCTTATTCATCGTTGCGCCGATCAGCGTGCCCATCTCCCAGAGATTCGGGAAAAAAGAGGCGTCGGCTGCGGGAATGTTTTTCTCCGGTGTTGTGTTTGTGGTGCTGTATGTGCTCAAGCTGAAAAATATGTGGCTGTTTTTGCTGCTGTCTCTGGCAGGCTATATCGGGCTTGGATTTTTTAACACGGTTATCTGGGCAAATATCACGGACGTGATCGATGATCAGGAGGTAAAGGTCGGACAGCGGGAGGATGGGACCGTGTATGCGGTCTATTCCTTTGCGCGAAAGGTCGGGCAGGCGCTCGCCGGTGGGCTTGGAGGCTGGGCGTTGGAATTTATCGGTTATGAGTCCGCAGCGGCGGCACAGACAGAGGAGGTGCTTGGCGGTCTGTATGCAATGGCGACGCTTGCTCCGGCGCTTGGTTTTTTTGCGGTGGCGGCAATCCTTTGGTTTATTTATCCTCTGGATAAGAAGCGCGTGGAGGAAAACGGAAAAATCCTGCAAAAAAAGCGTGAGAGCTAAAGTGTTAAAAAAGTGTTAAAAATTAATGAAATAGTTGATTTTTTTGTTAAAAATCTGTATATTGAAAAAAAGGGAGTAGTTGGCATCGGTAAGATGTGTACGAAGCCGTCAGTACGATTCCATAGCTTGGGATCCGGTTCGTAACGAAACAGCGAGACTTTTGTTGCAATTTCAAAGGATATTGCGGCGGAGGTCTTTTTTTATTCTTCGTCGCGGAAGAACGGAGGAAAAAATATGGAATTGTTGATTCAATTATTGTTGCTTGCATTGGGATTTGTGATGCTGGTGAAAGGGGCGGATTGGTTTGTGGATGGTTCCGCCGGGATTGCGGATCGCTTTGGCGTGCCGCAGCTTGTTGTGGGGCTTACGATCGTTGCGATGGGAACGAGCGCGCCTGAGGCGGCGGTAAGTATTACGGCGGCGTTAAAGGGAAGCGCGGATATTACGATCGGAAACGTTGTCGGCAGCAACATTTTAAATATTTTGATCATTCTTGGAATTTCTGCGGTGATCGTGCCGATCGCAGTTGCAAAATCGACGATCCGTTATGAGATTCCTTATATGCTTTTGATCACAGCGCTTTTGATCGGACTTGGCTGGACGGGGAATACGATCGGTTTTGGTGAGGGCGTGATTCTCTGGATCGCATTTCTCGGTTATCTGACTTATCTGTTTTTCATGGCAAAGAAGAACAAGGAAGAAGTTCCCGAGGAGGAGAAGGAGCTTCCGGTGTGGAAGCTGATACTTGCGTCTGTGGTCGGTCTTGTGCTGATCGTATGGGGCAGTGACGTGACGGTTGACGCTGCGACAGCAATTGCGCAGTATGCGGGGCTTAGCGAACGCTTTATCGGGCTTACGATCGTAGCGCTCGGTACATCTTTGCCGGAGCTGTTTACCTCGGTGTCTGCGGCGATGAAGGGAAAGGCGGATATTGCAATCGGAAATATTGTGGGCAGCAATATCTTTAATATCTTATTTGTGGTCGGTACAGCGGCGCTGATCACACCGGTTGCGTTTGTGCCAAGCTTTGCGATCGATACACTCGTTGCGATTGCTGCTGGCGTGCTGCTGTTAGTCTGCGTGGTACGCGGGCAGAAGCTGACGAGAGCGGGCGGGATCGTAATGCTTTTGAGCTATGCGGCATATTTTGTTTACCTGCTTCGGTAAAAATGAAGGAAGGATGGCAGTTGGCTATGGATGGTATCAGGATTCATAAAAGAAAAAATGGTATCATGCTTCTTGTGCTTCTGCTGTCCTTTTTTTGCGTTATGCACAATGGGCGGGATGAATACCTGACACACGGCGGCGATGAGTGGGAGCAGTCTGTCAGCGCGGCAGATGGGACAGAAGTGTCGCGCGGCACGGAGTGGCTGTTGGAGGGGCAGTATCATTTCGGTGATGAATACAGAACTCCTCCGCGTGTGACGGGGACGCCGGATGTGTGGTGTTTTTTTGCAGAGACGCTTTTGTACGGGACGCTCTTTGGCGGTATGGCTCTCATGATCCGACGATTCAGCGGCCGGATGATCATATTGTGGAAAAATATTGTTTATATACACCAGACAGACGGAAAGAAAGGAAATGCGCTCTTTGTATCGTGATGACCAATATGTGGGAAGAAACAGGAGGCATTTTGTGGAGAAAAAGAACGCAGGTGATAAAATAAAGCTGTTGCTGATCGACGGGGATGAGAGTATGGCCTATCTGATCCGCCGTATTCTATCGAAAGAAAAATACAGGATATACACGGCACAGACAGGAAAGGTGGGTATGGAGCTTGCGGCGAGCATCTGTCCGGATCTTATTTTTATGGATGTAAGGCTTTCAGATGTAGATGGGCTGGCATTGCTTCAGAAGCTTCGGCAATGGACGGATTGCCCGCTCGTCATTTTATCAGAGGAAGCAGGGTATAGCCGGAAGGCAGAGGCATTATATGCGGGAGCGGATGATTACATCGTAAAGCCGTTTCATGAGGAGGAGCTTGCAGCGCGTACATATACCGTGCTGCGACGCAGGATTCCGCAGGGGAGCCCTGCGTGCTATGAAGCGGGGGAATTAAAAATTGATTTTTCAAGACGGCAGGTATCTCTTTCGGGGAATGAGGTTCATTTTTCTCCGGTAGAGTATCGGATTCTGGAGTGTCTTGCACTCAATGCAGGAACTGTCGTGACCTATCAAATGCTGCTGGAGAAAATATGGGGACCTTATGCTTCTGGCAGCAGTCGGATTTTGCGGGTAAATATGACAAATATCCGAAAGAAGATTGAGCGTGTTCCGACGGAGCCAAGCTATATTCTCACGATTCCGAGAGTGGGGTATCGTATGGCGGAGAGCTGCGCGGCGTCTGCCATCTAGTGTTAGGGATCGGGCTGCAGGAAGTTCCGGTCAAAATCAAATAAAAAGTCATAAAACAACAGAAAAAAATGATGATTTATGATGAATCACACAAAAAGAAAGAAGAATTTTGTGAAAACCTCTGGAAAAAAAGGTGTCTTTGCGCTATAATGACTGTAGTACGATCAGAATAGCAAAGGAAGAAGGGGACTATGGGAAAAACAAAGCAGGGGAATACAAAGACAGGGGGGAGGCTGCTGTTTAGCATCCGTAATAAGATCATCATTTGTTTTCTGGCGCCGATACTGTTTATGGTGGTGTTGGGCATCTTGTCCTATCGCACCGCGCAGAGTGGAATGAGTACATCCTTTCGGGAGTCTACGCAGCAGACGATCCAGATGGCATCCGAGAATATCGATGTAAGCAATTCCTTTATCGAGTCGGAAGTGCTTAAGTATGTAGTGGACGGCGATCTTGGAAGGTATTTTATCGGGGTGTATGATAATGATCCTGCGAAGCAGGGATCGCTTGTGAACCGGGTAAAAACGAATATTTTTGCATCGCAGGTCGGCAATGCCTTTATCAGTAATATACATATCATCACGGAGGAAGGCACCGAGATAATCTCAACCAAGAGTAAGGCGAAGGAGGGAATGTATGCCGCTTATATGAAGGATATGGCGCCGGACGGTTCCTTGGTGCAATGGGAGGATCATCATGATGTGCTGGATGAGGCGCTTGATCTGAAGAAGGAGGATTATATCCTGACTTGCCAGATGAACGCACAGTATGGAAATGCTGTGGTCGTCATAGATGTAAAGGCGTCTGCTGTGGCGTCCTTTTTAGAGAATCTGGATCTGGGAGAGGGCAGCATCCTCGGGTTTGTGACGGCGGGAGGCAGGGAAATCGCAGTAGCCAGAAAGCCGGGAGAGGAGAGTGTCGCAAGGATTGAGGACGGAACGGTGTTTGCCGATCAGGAGTTCTTCAAAAATATGGATACAGAGACACAGGTGCAGGAGATTACCTACGACGGTGAGAAATATTTATTTTTTCATCATACGAGCGAGAGAACGAAAGCAACCGTGTGCGCACTGGTGCCGATTCATGTGGTGATCGATCAGGCAGAATCGATTAAGCAGCTTACGATTGCCGGTGTGCTGTTATCCGGTATCATAGCGGTAGTGATCGGACTTGTGATCACAAGCGGCATCCGCAAGAATATGCATCGTATTTCCGGCAGTCTTAAGGTTGTGGCAGAGGGGAATCTGGCAACGCAGGTAGCGGTATCGGGACATGATGAATTTCAGTCGCTGGCTGCCGCTGCGAATCATATGATCGCAAATAATAAGCAGCTGGTGCAGAAGGTAAATCTGGCGACAGACAGGCTTGCGGTGTCGGCAGACGAGGTGACGGAGGCATCCGGTGTAATTCAGGAATACTCGGTGGATATTGCACATGCGATCGGTGAGATCAATGACGGTATGGAGAAGCAGTCCATGCACGCTCAGGAGTGTGTGAGCAAAACAGGAACGCTCTCGGAGGAGATTTCGCAGGTTAACCGGATTGCGAGAGATGTCTCGGAGCTGGTGTCGAATGCAGAAAGGATGATCCATCACGGCATGGAGCTGGTGCAGCTTTTGGGTGAGCGTGCCGACGAGACGACCGAGGTAACGGCAAAGGTTGAGGAGAGTATTCTGGCACTTAAGAAGGAGTCTGAGATCATCAACGAATTTGTCGGAATGATCACGGATATATCGGAACAGACAAATCTGCTGTCCTTGAATGCTTCGATCGAGGCGGCAAGAGCCGGAGAGGCAGGACGGGGCTTTGCAGTTGTTGCAGAGGAGATTCGTAAGCTTGCGGATAATTCGGCAGAGGCGGCAGGAGAGATACGCAATAATGTAGAGCATATCAGCGCGCAGACAAGTATGAGTGTGGAGAGTGCCAAGCAGGCAGGTTCTATGGTCGCCAAGCAGACGGAGGCGGTGTCCGAGGTAACGGGAGTATTCCAGAATATGAATGATGCGATGGAGAAATTATTCTTCAGCCTGAAGCAGATTTTGGAAAAGACGGAACAGGCGGACAGGGATCGCGAGGATGCGCTTGAGGCTGTGCAGAATATTTCGATGATTATCGGAGAGACAGCGCAGAGTGCGGAGGTCGTACGGACGGTTGCTGAGAATTTACAGAGGAATGTAGAGAACTTAAATGGTACGGCGGAGAGTCTGGATGAGAACATGAGTGGACTAAAGACGGAGATTGCCGTATTTAAAACAGAATAAGTAACGGGAAAAATCGCCCTATCGGTTGGTAGCGGCGATTTTTCTTTCTGTAAAACGGTGATTTTACTTCCATTTTTTCGTATCTGTGTTACAATAAAAAATAAACAAAATGAAGGAATTGGAGCAGGTCAATGGAAAAACAAAAGCATGAGGCTAAGGGGAGTGTGTTTCGGGAGATCCTAAGCTGGATTCTTCCTTTTTTATTTGCAATTGCCGCAACATGGCTGCTGAAGAACTATATTATTGTCAATGCAGATGTTCCGACCGGTTCAATGGAGAATGCCATTATGCCGGGAGACCGACTGATCGGAAACAGGCTGGCATATCTAAAGGATGACCCGATGCGTGGGGATATTATTATTTTCAAATATCCCGATAATGAGGAAGAATTGTATGTAAAGCGTATTGTCGGGCTGCCGGGCGAGACAGTGGAGATCAGACAGGGGGAGATTTATATTAATGGATCCGAGCAGCCTCTGCATGAGGATTATCTAAAGGAGAGATGGACGGTAGCGACTGGGGATTATTATTTTCAGATTCCGGAGGATTCTTATCTGGTTTTAGGAGACAATCGGAACGATTCATGGGATGCGCGGTATTGGACGAATACCTATGTACATAAGGATAAGATATTAGGGCAGGCAGTGTTTGTATATTGGCCGTTTCAGAATATGGGCAGTCTGAGGTAGGAGGAGAGCTATGATCACGCTGTTGGCAAGATTTTTGATTCACGAGAAGGATGATAAGACAAGAATCAGACAGTCCTATGGCGTTCTCTGCGGTATTGTCGGAATTGCGCTGAATGTGCTGCTGTTTGCCGGCAAGCTTCTGGCGGGGATGCTCAGTAATTCGATCGCGATCACAGCGGATGCGCTCAATAATCTTTCGGATGCGGGGTCTTCGCTGGTGACCTTGATCGGTTTTCGTCTTGCGGGAGCGAAGCCGGATTCCGAGCATCCGTTTGGACATGGAAGAATGGAGTATATCTCCGGCTTGGTGGTGGCTGCAGCGATTCTTTTGATGGCATATGAGCTGATCAGAGACTCGATCGGTAAAATTCTCCACCCGGAGGAGACGGAAACGTCTCTCCTTGTTTTTATTATCTTAGCAGTGTCGATTTTTGTTAAGTTATATATGGCATATTATAACCGCAGCATCGGCAGACAGATTGGCTCTGCGGCGATGAAGGCAACGGCGACGGACAGCCTGAGCGATGCCTGTGCAACAACGGTTGTATTTGCGGCAAGTCTGGTCGGACATTATACAGGCGTGCAGATTGACGGATGGTGCGGTGTCCTCGTGGGACTTTTTATCATGTATGCGGGGGTGCAGGCGGCGAAGGAGACGCTTGATCCGCTGCTTGGACAGCCGCCGGAAAAGGAGCTTGTGGAGGAGATTCATAGGATTGTTACGGCACATGAACCAATTTGCGGGATTCATGACCTGATCGTGCATGATTATGGTCCGGGGAGGCAGATGATCTCACTTCATGCAGAGGTTCCTGCGGAAGGAAATATTCTGGAGACGCATGATGCGATCGATAACGTGGAAAAGGAGCTGCAGGAAAAGCTCGGATGTGAGGCGACGATCCATATGGATCCGATCATTACGATGGATAAGCGGATCTATCAATTAAAAATGACGGTGCTTGAGATGTTAAATGAGATTGATCCGGTAATCACGATGCATGATTTCAGAGTGGTGACGGGGCCCACGCATACAAACCTGATTTTTGATATTATTGTGCCGTTTAAGTTTCATATTGATGATGAGGCGCTTACCGGGCGTCTGGAGGCGATGGTAAAGGAGCGCGTTGGGGAGAGTTATTATATAGCGATGACGATTGACAGGGCGTATGTGAAGGAGTAGAGGCGCGTATATAGTATATGGAGTTCTTTCCGCAACAAAAGTGTGTTTTTACGGCATAGGATTGCAAAGCAATTAGGATTGCAAAGCAATTGGGATTGCTTTTGCATTTCCTATGTCATAAAAAAGCTGCAGGCTTATGAAATATTTTCATAGCCTGCAGCTTTTTTCAGTTATTGTGCTGTTTCCGGTGTATCATTGGTACTTGTATTTGTCTGTACGTTTCCTGTTTCAGGGGAAACAGTGTTTGTTTTTGCGGTAGCTTCTTCGGGGGAAGCTGCTGCCGCCTGTGCGTCAGTCGTTTCGGAGGACGGTGTCTCCGGGTCAGTTGTTTCAGAGGATTGTGTCTCTGTTTCGGTCGTTTGTGTTTCAGTCGTTTCTGTCTCCGTTGTTTCTGTCTCGTGGATCACATCGGGGTCTGTATAGAGAATTTCTCCGACACCCTCGCGCAGCATAATACTCTTAGAACCAAGAATATTTACCGTGATAATATCGCCGTCCTTGACGTTTTCAAGGCTGGTCGAGATAAATGACGGAGTCAGATAATTGGTTGCGACCTTAGAGCCATTGATAAAAATCTTCGTGTTCTTGGTGAAGTTAGAGCCGTACACCGTCAATGTGTTGTTGTAGGTGTTTTTGCTGACGGAGGAAATCACCACATCCTCGACGTCCATTGTAAGCTCGCTGGCAGGATAAGGGTCTTCGCCATGATATGCGTAGCGCTTTCCGTAGAGCAGATCATATTGAAGGTTGTTGAGCCCGGATAAATAAGTCTCAGAGCCTGCCTGTGTCTGATGATAACGGAGAACTGTTCCCTCATGAATGCCGAGCTGGTTCGTTGCCTCTGCCAAAAGCTGATAAGCGGCAAGGTCTGCATCCTGCTTCGGGAGCCCCATGTTATTCCATGTAATATATTTTGTCTTAAAAATGCTGCCTGATTTCATATCAGAGTCAACCAGACCCATAGTCGGAAGATGATCGCCGAAGAATACAACAATGGTATCTTCCCCGCGCCTCTCGATAGCGGAGATGAGATCACCGATAAAATCATCGACCTCGTGCAGCATATTTACATAGTATTCCCACTGGTTATTGGAAGCCTCATCTGCGCCTCCGGTTACTGCAATCTTTGGATTTTCAAGAACTCTCTCACTCGGGTAATCTCCATGACCCTCTACAGTGATGGTGTAGACAAAGTCGGACTGTCCCTCGGTAGCGTCCATTGCTTTTATGGTCTCCTCAACTAATACGTCATCGGTCGGCCAGCTGCCGGTCGGCGTAAAGGAATTGATATTCATTAATTCCTTGCTGGTAAAGGAGTCGAAGCCCATCATGGAAAAGGCATTATTGCGGCTATAGAAGGTTGCCGTATTGTTATGTACGACATGTGTGCCATAGCCGATTTTGGAAAGTGCAGAGGCAATGCTCTCACAGTCTGTCTGCTTTAAAATCGTTTTGTACGGATATTCTCCTGTGCCGAAATATTGCATACTCATTCCGGTCAGAACCTCAAACTCTGTGTTGGCAGTACCTGCTCCGACGACAGGAACAGTCAGATAACCGGTCGAGTAGTTTGCCTCTAAATTATGGAAATTAGGAATCGGATCCTCCGACATATTTAAAAAGTTGACGTCATACGGATCGGCAAAGGATTCCAGAAGAACACAGACGATGTTCGGCTGCGCATCAGGCGTGACCGTTGTGGCAGAGCCTGCGGAATCCACAAGTGTCTGGATTGCCTCGATCGTTTCCTCGGAGTAATCCTCCGGCTTATCCATGCCGCGGCTTACAACACTGGTTGAAAATCCGTAAACAAAGCCGTAATCTGAATATCCCTGCGCAATATTGGAAAAATAAGAAGCAAGGATATTTGAATTCTGCGCTGCATGAGTCGTTACCGGAATACCGATAAAGACAAGGGCAAGAATGCAAAGCGGCGCAAGCACATGATGGCGCGGTCCCTGATAGCGCGGTCCCTTTGCAAAAAACAGACCTAAGAATAAAAAGAAAGAGACAACAGCGACAACAACGATCGTAGCCTCCGCTGCAGAAAAATAGGTCGTGTTCTGCATCTGGAATAAGTCAGAAATCATTTTTATATCTGTGTAGCTAAACGGGGTCACACGGTTAGAAAGGATCAAGCCGTTTACCGTTCCCAGGAAAATCCAGATACCGCTGATCAAAATCCGGAGCTGTGCGCGGTATTTTGTCAGGTAAACGAGCGTCAGTGAAGCAAAAATGATCAGGGCATTGTATAAAAATGCCAGTGTATGGTTGCTTAAAAAGGTAACGGCGCTTACCAGATCACGTCTGGAAATGACCTCAATGACAAAAATTAAAAAGCATGCCAGAATAAAATGAAAAATCAGCGAATACTTATTGAGAAACGCAATGCGTTTATAGTATTTTTCGCTGTGTGGTTTCTTTTCCGGAAGAAAAGCCAAAATACGCTCCCACCCCTTATGAAACAGAGAGCTGACAACATTAAATTTTTCTCTCATAGAAATCCTCCCAATAACAGTCTGCCTTGTATAAATGGCGGTAAAACGCCGAATTTTCTTCTGATGGTAAAACTGATACTAAGAGAATATATCGTTTTTGGGGTAAAAAATCAATCGGGAAGATGTATAAAAAAGTCTTAAGATTTACTAAATTTCTATTAGTTATGAATAAAACGTGAACAAAGTATGTCCAAAAAAATAATTTTATTTTATGAATTTATTAATGGCATCATTGAGGTCACGAAGTACCTGATCATCTCCTGTTTCGATGGCGTCCACGACACAGTGGCTGATGTGATCCTCAAGGATGATCTTGCCGATGTTGTTGATTGCGGAGCGTACCGCGGCAATCTGGATCAGTACCTCGCTGCAGTCGCGTCCGTCCTCGATCATGGACCGGACGGCTTCCATATGCCCGATGGCACGGTTCATGCGGTTTAGGACAGCTTTCGTGTTCGTATGACGGTGACTGTGGGAGGATGGGGCGTTTTTATGTGTGTATGCATCGTTATGTGTATGAACACTGCCATCATCATGCGCATGTGTGTATGAGCCGTTATGCGTATGAGCGATGCCACCTGCCGCAGCTTGGCTGCTGCCATTTGCAGGCGTGTTGTCATTTGGGCGGGCGGATGCATGATCTTTAGACATGGGTACTCCTCGTTTCTTCCTGTGTGTATTGGTTTAGTATAGCACAGCGGAAAGGAATTGAACAGAAGAAACTTTTGCGGTATACTGTAAAAGCAAATTTTATCACATTTTGTATTTATATTTATATAAGGTAGGAACACAAATGAATTTATTTGACATTATCGGTCCGGTTATGGTGGGACCATCAAGCTCGCATACAGCTGGAGCAGTAAAAATCGGAAGGGTTTGCCAAAAGCTTTTGGCGGAGGAGGTTAAGGACGCAAAAATTTATTTTCATGGCTCGTTTCAGGCAACCGGTAAGGGACACGGAACAGACCGTGCGTTGGTAGCCGGATTGCTTGGAATGGCAGTGGATGATCCGCGGATTCCGGAAAGCTTTGCCGCTGCGCGGGAAGCCGGGCTGACCTTTACCATGGAGGGACTTGATCTGGGAGATGTGCATCCCAATTCTGTAAAATTGGAGCTGACCGGAGTGACGGGAAGAAGATTAGAGGTTGTGGCGGCGTCGATCGGTGGAGGAAGGATTCAGATTTGTGAGCTGGATGGCCTGTCTGCCAATTTCAGCGGGGACTGCCCGACGCTGATCGTTAATAATGTAGACCAGCCGGGGCATGTGACCGAGGTTGCCACGATGCTCGCAAGAGAAAACATCAATATCGGCACGATGCAGATTTACCGTACCGGTCGCGGAGGGGATGCAGTCATGGTTATCGAGTGTGACGCGGAGATTCCGCGGGAATCGATCGAGTGGCTGGAAGCCAGAGAGGGCATACGCAAGGTCACTTATCTTAGTATGCGGGAAATATAAAGAATGTTGGAAAGGAAGAAAACGGATGTTTCAATCGTTGGAAGAATTATGCAGGATAGAGAGGGAGAGCGGCAAGCCGTTTTGGGAGATCGTGCAGGAGGATGACTGCAGAGAGAGCGGAATCAGTGCGGAGGAATCCTTTGACAGGATGCGCCGGATGTATGAGGCAATGCAGGAGGCGGACGAGCATTACGATGAGAATTTGAAATCTGCGAGTGGTCTTGTCGGAACAGAGGGGAAGAAAATGAGGGATGCACGGCTGGCGGGAACGCTGCTGTGCGGGGATTTTATCGGTGAGGTGATGGAGAAGGCGCTGCGCACAAGTGAGTCCAACGCCTGTATGAAACGAATTGTGGCGGCGCCGACCGCCGGTTCCTGCGGCGTTGTGCCTGCTGTTTTTTTGAGCGTGCAGAAGAACCGGGGATTTTCCACGGATGAGATGGTCAAGGCGCTCTATGTCGCGGCAGGGATAGGGGGCGTGATCGCAAACCGTGCGTTTCTTTCGGGGGCGGCAGGCGGCTGTCAGGCGGAGATCGGTTCGGCGTCTGCAATGGCGGCGGGCGGCGTTGTGGCTTTGCTGGGCGGGAGCGCTGCGGAGATTGCAAATGCGGCGGCGCTGGCGCTTAAAAATCTGCTTGGGCTGGCGTGCGATCCGGTTGCCGGATTGGTGGAAGTGCCATGTGTAAAACGAAATGTGATGGGGGCGGTCAATGCGATGACGTCTGCGGATATGACGATGGCGGGGATTTTCAGTAAGATTCCGCCGGATGAGGTCATTGATGCGATGCGCAGTGTGGGGCGCAGCATGGCGGAGGAGCTGCGGGAAACGGGAAAGGGCGGATTAGCGGTAACCCCGACCGGCATGGAAATTCATGAGAGACTGTCTCATTTGCTGTAGCGCTCGCAAGTGATAGGAAATTTATGTAACAAAAAAGGACCGGTAGGTCCTTTTTTGTTGCTTTATTATTTGTTGGAGCGTCTCCAAATGTTCATTTTTTCTGCTTCTGCGATCAGCTCGTCGCGGAAATCAGGATGAGCGATAGAGATCAACGCTTCTGCCTTCTGCCACGTTGAGAGACCCTTTAAGTTGACTTTGCCGTGTTCGGTAACGACATAGTGAATATTTGCTCTTGTGTCGGTAACGATAGATCCGCCGGCAAGTGTCGGGCGAATACGGGATTTTAAGTTACCATCTTTATCCTTAAAGGTAGAGGATAAGCAGATAAAGCTCTTACCGCCGTTGGAGAGGTAAGCTCCCAGTACGAAGTCGAGCTGTCCGCCTGCACCGCTGATATGCTTTACTCCTGCAGACTCTGCATTGACCTGTCCGAATAGATCAATGTCAACGGCATTGTTGATGGAGATAAAGTTATCAAGTGAGGAAATGGAACGAATATCGTTCGTGTAATCGACCGGAGCGCTCATAAGCTCGGGATTCTCGTCCATATAGTCGTACATCTTTTTCGTTCCGGCGCCGAACGCATAGGTCTGGCGGTAACGGTCAATGTTTTTCTTGGAGCCGTTGATCTTTCCTGCTCTTGCAATATCAACAAATGCATCCACATACATCTCGGTATGTACGCCGAGGTCCTTTAAGTCAGACTCTGCGATCAGAGAGCCGACTGCGTTTGGCATACCGCCGATGCCAAGCTGTAAGCTTGCGCCGTTTGGAATCTCCTCAACGATCAGTTTTGCGACTGCCTTGTCGACGTCGGTAGCTGCGCCGCCTCCGCCCATCTCGCTGATCGGCGGATTCTCACCCTCAACGATATAGGTAACGTCCGAGATATGTACGCCGCATTCTGTTCCGCCGAGACAGCGCGGCATGTTTTCGTTGACCTCAACGATGATGTGCTTTGCTCTCTCACACATTGCACCAAGATGGGATGCGTTTGGACCGAAATTAAAATATCCGTGTGAATCCATCGGGGCAACCTGGAACATTGCAACGTCATCCGGGCAATCCAGATCGCGGTAATAGCGCGGCAGCTCAGAATAACGGATCGGTGCGTAGTAAGCGCATCCTCTTGAGATCAGCTTGCGCTCAAGACCCGACATATGCCAAGAGTTCCAGCAAAAATGCTCTCCGGCGTCCTCGCGTGCAAAAACAGCGAGCGGCTTTAAAAGGATACCGCCGCGCAGCTTTACGTCATGCAGCTCATCGGTACGCTTTGCCAATGCCTTATCCAGTGTATCTACGATATTCGTGCACCAGCCGTAGTCTACCCAGTCGCCGGACTGAATCAGCTTTACCGCCTCATCGGCAGACACAAGCTTTTGTTTGTATTCCTGTAAAAAATCCATGAAAAACCCTCCTTTGGTAAAAACATCATAAAGAAACTCTTTATGGTGCTATCGTATCATGTTATGGATAATTTTACAAGTCTATAGTTCTTCCGGGAGAGCCCAATTCCGGGATGCGTTCCGGTACTGCTCCAGCTGCTGTTCGTATTGCGAGATCAAAACCGGATCGGAAGGAAGCTTTGCCTTTTCATCGGCGATCAACAGCTCATAGCATTCTGTCAGACCAAGCAGGGGAAGGTCGCCTCCGGTATGAATATCAAGAATGCTTTCCGTCTCGTAAGCGGCGTTGTAAAACCAGAGGACCGCCTCTGCATAATCGCGTTCGGCGAGAAAGTAGGTGCCGAGCTCATAGCAGATTTCCGAGCATGGGGTTGTCAGCATATCCTTCATGGTCAGCTTGAAAAATTCATTTTTATTTCCCTCGAGACGGTATATGTGTGCCAGAATGCAGGACGCCTCCTTGCGGGCGTCGTCCGTGGTATCCTTTTCAAGAATTGCCTCAAAAACAGGCTTCGCGTTGAGAAAATCCTTGGTATCGCCTGTTTTTAACAGCTCCTTTGCATACATACTGCGGATTTTGGGAGAAAATTGTCCGTCGTGCTCAAATGCTTTGACAAAAATAGAAAAATCACGCTTGCTGTGCAGTGACTGTGGCTTGTGGAGAATCTCAACATCACTGTCAAAGATAACCGGCTGTAAGCGGACTGTCTCATGGATTGGGTCGATCCATGTAAAGGTGCGCAGACGGCGAAACAGCTTGGGGCGGTATTCTTTTTGCGAGTTGAGAACGGTGTTAAATTCGGAGCAGTTTACATATTTCATCTGTACGATCTCGATTTCCGGCAGCAGTGCGCGTTTTAGCCGCAGAAAACGCGTATGGTTTTCCTCATCCAGCAGCTCGTCTGCATCTGCGGCATAAATATATTCCATCGTAGCTTTGGAAAAGGAAAAGTTCCGCGCGGCGGAAAAATCATTTGTCCAGTGGTAGTCGTAGATTTTGGAAGTGTAGTCTGCCGCGATTTCCCTTGTGCGGTCGGTGGAGCCTGTATCGACGATGATGATTTCGTCCATAAGGTCTGCAATGCTGTCAAGACAGCGTTTGAGTACGGCTTCTTCATTTTTTACAATCATACATAAGCTGATGCTTGCCATAAAAGTCCTCCATTCCGAAACAATCTGGTGCAGATACATTGCCCGCTGCAAGGCACCTGCCAAAACAAAGTATCTGCTTTTATTATACAGCAGTGCAGCGGCAAGGGCAAATGGAGAAATGCAGGGATTTGGAAAGCGGAAGTGGAAAGAAAAAAGCGGTTGTGTTACAATGGGAGCAGTCAGAGAAAGAGAGAAGTAGTTGGCATGGAACAGAAAAAACGTAATAAAAAGAATGACAGACAGGGGAAAGAGCGGGCTTCGGCAAATAGCAGCGGCTGTCCGTATGCGAAAAAATGCGGCGGCTGCAGCTATCAGGGCGTCTCCTATGAAAAGCAATTAAAGGAAAAGCAGCGGCTGGTGCAGAAGTATGTGGGCGGCTTTTGTAAGGTAAAGCCGATCATCGGGATGGAGCAGCCGTATCATTATCGCAATAAGGTGCATGCCGCGTTTGATATTGCAAAGGGCGGCACGATCATTTCCGGCGTGTATCGGGCGGGAACACATGAGGTTGTTAATATTGATGCGTGTCAGATTGAGGATGAAATTTCCGGCGCGATCATCCGCGACATCAGGGGTTTGCTGCGCTCATTTAAGATTAAGACGTACGATGAGGATACGGGCTATGGTCTGCTGCGCCATGTGCTGGTGCGCCGCGGCTTTCGCAGCGGGGAGGTGATGGTCGTGCTGGTGCTCGGTTCTCCGATCCTGCCATCGAAAAATAATTTTGTGAAGGCGCTGCGTGGGCTTCACCCGGAAATCAGTACCGTTGTTTTGAATGTGAATGATAAGAAAACAAGTATGGTGCTTGGCGAGCGTGAGACTTTGATCTATGGAAAGGGATATATTGAGGACACGCTGTGCGGCTGTACGTTCCGAATCTCGCCCAAGTCCTTTTATCAGGTGAATCCCGTTCAGACGGAGGCGCTTTATCAAAAGGCGGTCGCCTATGCCGGGCTGACAGGAAAAGAAACTGTCATAGATGCCTATTGCGGAATCGGGACGATCGGGCTGATCGCTGCAGGGCATGCAGGACAAGTCATTGGTGTGGAGCTGAATAAGGACGCTGTGCGGGATGCGGTGATCAATGCAAAGAGAAATCAGATAAAAAATGTGCAGTTTTATCAGGCGGACGCCGGGAAGTTTATGCTTGAGATGGCAGGACAGTTCTCTGCGGCAGGTGGGCGTGGGAAGGCTGCGGTGGACGTTGTGTTTATGGACCCGCCGCGCGCCGGAAGCGATGAGGCATTTTTGTCCTCTGCCGTAAGACTTGCGCCCAAGCGCGTCGTGTATGTCTCCTGTAACCCACAGACGCTTGGGAGGGATTTGAAATATCTTACGGCACATGGGTATAAGGCGGTGGAGTGCACGCCGGTCGATATGTTTCCGTGGACGGGACATGTGGAAACGGTATGTTTATTGTCCAAACTTAACACGAAGCAGCATATAGAAGTTGAAGCGAAAATGGATGAGTTGCTTTGACTTCTACGGAGAGTAAGGCTGCTTATCAGAAATTTAAGGACTATGTGTTGGAGCATAGCGGAAGGAAAGTCAGCAGCCTATATATTGCTCAGGTAAACAGAAATGTGGTATCATCGAGCGTGGCAGCTATAATAAGCGAAAATCTGAAGATGCAAAGCAGCTGCAGTGCCCGCCCGAAAAGGAAAGAGCAATCCGAGAAGCATTGGAATATTTTGGGATCATCTAACATTCTGCATTTTGGAAGGTTTTCTGGATAGATTGGTTTATTGCGAGTTTAATATTGATACCACCTGTGTCGAGTTGAAATTTTCTATGGAACTCAACGCCGAATTTGAAAAGCTATCTTTCTGTGAATGTATTTTTAACAACCATCATTCATGACCTGTTGGTGCAAAAATTCGTTAAATGAATGATATTCCTCTGGAGTAATCTGACGAGGGCAGGACATGACCATCAAATTATGTCCATGATTTTTCAAATGGTATGGCGGATGAATATGGGAATACGAATTTTCCATGAAACCACATCGTTCATAAAACCCCTTCCTTCGTATAGAAATTTCATCCACTGGCGGATCGATTTCAAGAATGATCGTTTTCTCTTGATTTTTTAAGTCATCGAGTATTTTTTGTCCGTATCGGTGGTTGCGTAATTCTGGAAGAATACAAAAATGTTCCACATAAATAAAATGTACGGTTTCCCAATATAGTACCAAACCAACAAAGCAATTTTTGTCATATACCAGGTTGAAATGGTATGCCGGATTATTTAAAATGTTTGTCTGTGAAAGAGCTTCCCGTTGTTCGTGCTCTGGAAAGCTGGTTCTATATAGTTTCATCGCTGTAGTAAACATACAATGTGAAGTGTCTGTAATTCGATCAAAAATCATTTTTAAAAATGCACCTCCGCTTATGGTTATTTTGAGTGGGTAAAATGATGATCATTTTATGTCACATCCCTCCAAGAGAGTGAAATATCATCTAAATAATAGGAGCTGGTTGCTTCAAAACCAGAGTCTGTACCAATAATTAACCAGACACATCCAGCTTTATCTGCCTTTGCCCGTACAGAAAATTCAAACTGCTTCCATTCATATTGACCAGGATGTAACGCTTCTTCTTTTTCGATATTCCCCAAAAGAAGCATATCCTGTCCGCCTACACCTTGATTTCCTTTATCAAGATTCAGTAAGAATTGATTTTGTCCATTGTCAATGCATTGGGGCTTCGTTGATGTAACACCGCCTTTAACAAAAACAGAGGAGCCCGGTGAGCCTCCTACTCCGATCATACCACCTTCTACATTGGTGGCAAGTCGAAAATTTACCTGAAACTCATAAATATGTCCCGCTGTAAAACCAGAAAATTCTTTAAAATAACCCATAAATAAATCATCGCTGTGATTATTGCCGGAGAGGAAAAGCCCCTTGCCATCTTTGGTCGGGAGTACAGTCCATTCATGCTTGAGCTCGTAGAATTGATCCACATCCTCTCCCATGGGATAATCAGCAAAAATTGCTGTAAAGCCATGATCATCGGTTTCAAAGTCAAAATTTTGTGTTCCTGTAGTGGGTGGCGCTGTACAACCGGTAAGAGCAACTGTTAAAAGAATTACAATTTGTTTTTTGATATTGAACATTGAAAATCTCCGTTTCTTATTCTCTATGGAATAAGTTCTTTTATAATTGAAATAACCTCTTTCTGTTCCAATCCTTCTGCCGATAGCTGGATCTGGGTACCGTTTTGTTCCCATTGAGCTCCTAATAACAGATATCCGGGAACAGAAGTATCTTGGACGAATGCTACAGGGATTCCATGGATTCGGGAAAATTTTACGGAGTCTTCTACTGGAATCGCAGAAGAAACTCTGGATAAGGTTAAATTAATCGATTGTGTGCCATCTGTACTTTCATAGCGTATCAGATTACGATCAAAAATAACTGTACCTTCAGAATCCGTATATATTTGAGCATAAGACTCTTTTTGATGGAAGGTGCCGGATATTGTTTCAGGCAGAGTTAATTCATAATACTCTGTCAGTGCCTCGTCAGTCAATAGGTGTGATAAACTATTCTCAGGAATCGAGGCTTTTGCAACAAAATTAGTCGTTCCTTCATTCCAGGTAACAAATATACCAAAAGTATGGATGAAGGCCCCCCCTAAAATCAGACAAAAACATGCGGCAGCCGCTGCAGTCCATGATAGGATGGATGAGCGTTTTGATTTTGCTGTCTCTTGATTGGCAGCGAGGATCAAGTCATCATCAATTTGTCCGACAATCTGGTAGAGTTCCTTTGCATTCATAGATAATATCCCTCCTCTTTCAGATAACCTTTCAACTTATTGCGTATACGAAAAAGCTGAGATTTGACTTTGCTCTCTCGGAGATTATATCGAACGGCAATTTGTTGAATGGAATCGGAATACCAGTAACGGCGTACGAAAAGATGTTGATCATCTTCGTTTTGTTTGCGCAGAAAGGTTGAAATCGCAGCAGCTAATTCAGCAGCTTCATATCTTTCTTCTACTGAGTCTGGTGCAGATAAGATTTCTTCCAGCTCTGAAAGCTGAAGCGTAAAATCAGAGCTGCGTTTTTGTGCCTTTAAGTAGTCGTAGCGATTGAGCGCCAGACAGCGTGAAATACGCCCAAGGTAAGGCAAGAGCTTGTTGGGTTTGTCTGGCGGAAGCTGATTCCATGCAGATAGATAGGTTTCGTTCACACATTCCTCTGCATCCTCATGGATATGCAGTATATTAAAAGCAATTTGAAGCAGACATCTGCCATATTTTTGCGCTGTTAAGAGAATGGCTTCCTCCGAGCGTTGCCAGTATAGCGCTACGATCTCAAAATCTGTCATAGTATGTCTCCTTGTAATACGGAACTATATATCCGAAATTCCAGACATACAGTTCCGCATTTCTTATAGCGTGGTAATAAGTACATAATTAGCAAGAATTTCATTGCCCGTTGGATCTTCCGCATACCCTTGGATATAGTCTCCGGCAGCAACTTCTGAAAAGCTGCCATCAGGGGTAGTAATGACGGTCTCAGAAGTGATTATAATAATTTTACCATTTTCTAAAACTACTTTTTCATTTTCAACGGCAGATACACGTCCCTCAAAATTCATGGCTATTTTTTCTCCAACAGGTGCAGTATTGGTCCATATCTTGTTTGCAGTGATAACATCAAGGTCTGTATTATCCTCCGTGTAGCCTTGAATGTAGTTTCCGATGGATATTTCGCTGCTGATCGTATTGCCGCTGTCAGGGTCAGAGGTAAATTCTGTTTGATCTGTGATCATGATAACCTTGCCATTATCTAATGTAATAGAGTCATCCTCTACAGTAGTTACAACGCCCTCAAAACTTATTACTGGTTTTTGTGACGCAGCATCGGCGTTTGATCCGTTTGTTTCCTTTTCAGCGCAGCCTGACAAAGGAGCCATGACAAGAATAGCAGAAAGTCCTAATACATAAATCATGTTTTTCATTAATTGATTCCTCCGTATGAAAAAGATAGGGAAATTTTTCCCTTCACTTAAATAAGTAAGAAATCAAACGCGTTGGTTGCATGAATAAAGAAAAAATGTATTGCTGTTCTGATCAGTGTATGCTCCATGTCATCTGTAAAACCATAGCGGTACGGCAGATAGGTTTGTTCTCATTCGGAGATTTGCCCCAAAGCGTCATACAGCTCATGCAACATTTCCTGCTCGATATAGATCTGCTCCGGTGATTTGATGGTTGGATTAGCAATAGCTTCAATCCGCAGCATTCGCTTCTCGCCGTGAGCGACTTCATCCAGACGGATTTTTTGATAAGTAAGCCCATCCTTAATGTCGGTCGTTCTCTGTTTAAATTCGGGTGTGTAAGTTTGTGGCATAATAAGTCCTCTTTTCTTTGTAAGATGATTATAGCTTATTGGCCACTGCTGTTACAACTTTATTATAGCACTACAAATTTAAGCTTCCGAATTATTGAAGAAGATATGAATATTAGTTTGGATAATGATGGATATATTGAAACAGTGATAATGATGACGCATTGTGGTGGTAAGAAAAAATAGAACGATATAACCAGAAGATATTGTGGCCTTGAACTGAAAAATGAGTGAAAATCGAGGTGGAAATGGACGGTTTCCGACCTCGATTTTTTGTACTTTTGACAGATGACATCGAGGAAAGAAGGAACCTTGCACCAAAAGTGTGCCTGTGATAAAATTTAGGTATGATAGGGGAAGTCATCCTATGCAAACAAGATGTACTAGGACCAGCACTATCCTGATTTCTTGGTGGATAAGGTAAAGAACGATCTCCAGAAGGTCATCGACCTGCTGGAGAGCAGCGGAACCGACATCAAAGCTGTGCAGGAAATACTGGACGAGTCGGTCTGTGTGACCAATGATCTTCAGGAGAAGTTTGGAGAGAATGATAGCAGGATCGAAGCAGTAGCGCGGGAGTGTATTGGGGCGTCGGTGGTCTACATTCTGGAGTGGTTCAACATTCCGATTGACATCGGGGAGACCATTGGGGAAAGGGACTGGTGATGACTATGGCGATGGAAGATATGTTCGGAGATCTGCACAAGATAGATATTCTGGCGGAAAGCAAAACAGGGGAAGTCGTGATGGTTCTGGTCTGCAACGGTTTTATTGATGGCTCCCCCGAAACGCAAAAAGCCCTGTTGGACAAAATGGAGGGGTACTTGAATTATACACAAAGCGAAGAATTTCAGAGGGAATACACAAATTGGCCCATGATTTTATGAGTGACATTTGATGAAGAACCTGACCAATTCGTCGTGTCGCTGCTCAGTAAGTGCCAGCCCTGGGCGGATGATTATGGTGTGAAGTTGGAATTTGAAATCGGAGGAAAACGGGTGTATTTTGTGGAGAAAGGCTGACTCCTGATCAAATCTGCAAAACAGCCCTGGGAGCCTGTTTTACGGAAAAAATGATTGGGAACATGGAGGTGGATGTGCTGGACATCGGTACCGTCTATTTCCTCACTGGGACGATCTTCGACTGAGATTTGTTGGTGGAGTTGGAGGACACTCTGCCGTTCTTTCAGACGATCGCTGTCGGAATTTATCCGGTGAAGATCCGCGTGGTGTTAGAGAGAAATATGGCGGCCGTTACGCTCGCGTCAAGGTGGGGGCTAGGGGGAGCCTGTCCGCTGTGAGCAGGGCATGGCGGGCAACGAGAATTTAGATGAGGAACCCTGGCGGGGATGACGGCTTTGGATTAGACGCAGATGCCGGGATGGGGGCATTGTGGACATCCAGACCTAAGCCGACCATCTTCCAATCTTCCTGAAAACCGCAAAGGATCAGGAGAGGATCGTGAAGCTACTGAAGAGAATATAGGAGGGATGCAGATGGAACAGAAAGTAATTTACAACGGACAAGTTCTTACTCTGACACGGTTTTGGGCAACGGGTGAGCTCTGCCTGTGGATTAACGACCCACAACAGATCGGAATGCCCAAAATGGAGTTTGTGGGCGGATACCCGAATGAATACTGTATTTTTCTGAAAAACCTGACTGAAACAGAATTGGCAAAAATCACATCCATGGAAGGTGCTCCACTGGACGTAAAAAAGGACTGCGGCAGCATCTAACAGGAAAGGAGATAGGACTATGGCACTGCAAGATAAGAAAATCATGCCGCCTCCTTGGCTGGCTCACCGTGAGATTGAGCGATACTCCATCGGCTGGCGCATGGGCTATGGGGAGGATTACATAGACCGCTTTGGCGATTGGCTGGATGCCCTATCTCCGGAGGAACGGGCGGAATATCGCTTCCTCTTTCCAGAACCGATCACCTGGAAGGGGTGGTGGGATAACGAGTGCAGAGGTGAAGTGATGGCACACAGCGACTTTTGTGTCGATGTGTGGCAGCCGGAGGGCCGGCCAAAGTACACACGGCAGTGGCTCCAGCAGGAGTTTTCTACTGGTCGGAAACGGGAGTTATCCCTGTTCTGGGGCCACCAGCCTATGCAGGACGGAGTCATCACAAAAAGCTGCCTTAGCCAATGGTGGATGGAGGATTTCTATTCCATTGGCAACTCCTACCTCTGCATGGAGCAATATATGATGTCGGGTAAAGCTGAGCTGTTTGGCGATCAGGAAATCCAAAAGGAAATCCTCGAGTGCAGTGACCCCAGGCAGATCAAGGCATTGGGGCGCAAGGTGCGGGGCTTTGATCAGAAGGTGTGGGACAAGTTCAAATATGCCATTGTGCTGAGTGGAAACTGGTGCAAATTCAGTCAGAACCGCGATCTGCGGGAGTTTCTGCTTTCTACCGGGGACAGCGTGTTGGTGGAGGCCAGCCCCTATGACAACATCTGGGGTATCCGACTCTCGGCTAGCTCTCCGGAGGCACAGGACCCGATGAAGTGGTGTGGACAAAACCTGCTGGGCTTTGCATTGATGGAGGTGCGGGACGAGCTGCGTCGGGTAACGCAGAATGAAACGCTGTGTGATTGGAGCACGGTATAGGAAAAGGAACGGTGATGAAATGAAAACGATCGACCAATTTGCTGACGATGCACAATTAAAAGCGGCACAGCAGAGCGGTCTGACCGAAAAGATCAATTTCTATCACAAAGAGCAGCTAAAAAAGCATCATTACCCAATTGGGGGAATCAAAGATTGCTGTTTTGCCTTACAAGAAGAATGCGATAAGAAATGTGACGGGAATTGGTATTATTACTACAAATAATGGAGCATTAAAGCAGACAGAAGGAGCCCCTATGAGCAAAACCTTAAAAAACAAAAATCTGCCGCTGTTCTCTATCATCGACTTGGACCGGCTTCGCCGGGAAAATCATCTGGAGAACGCAGTGCTGACGGACTTTTCCGTAGCTTGGGATCAAAATGTCTATCTTCTCATGGAACAGCTTTGCGGGAAACAGGGAAGGGACTGGATCAGGACTTCTTCCACTTATACTGTGGTTGAGATCAAGATGGATTGGATGGAACAACAGGTGTTGGAGACCACGCTGTTTCCCATGGGTCTTTTGAAATTCCAGTTCCATTTTTTGCGGTGCATAGGCGATCATTTCCTTCTGCTGGGGGCCAGGAGTGCCTATCGGGAAAATGGTCCGGATCACAATGCATGGATCATCAGTCGGGATGGGGCAGTACTATCTCGCTTCTGCTTGGGAGATGGCATCGAAAACTGCATAGTTAAAGCAGATAATACAATCATCACCGGATATTTTGATGAGGGCGTGTTCGGCAATTACGGTTGGGCTGACCCCGGCAGCACGCACGGCTATATCCAGCCAGTCGGCAGGTGCGGACTGATTGCATGGACGCCGGAGGGTACACCTCTATGGAAGAACGAGAAGTTTTCTATCTATGACTGTTATTCTATCAGCCTGGATGAAGAAGAAAACCTGTGGTTCTATTATTACGATGAGTTCCGGCTAGTGCGGACGGATTTCAAGGAGGACTTGGTGTTCGACCTGCCGATTAAAGGAAGTGGAGCATTCTCCGTCGCATCTTCCGGTGAAAGGTTCCTATTCCAAGGAGAATATCAGAAACGAGACAAATTCTATTTCCTTACCCGCCAGGGTGGCAGCCTTGGGCAGAAGCAGGAGGCCGTTCCTAGCTGTGGCGGCAGCAAGGTCGCTGTGGAGGACTGCAGCCTGCTGGACAACCGGATGCTGTTTCTCGGAAAAGATAGCATTCTCTATGGGAGTATTTTGGGGGCTGATGACCTATGTAGAAACAATTGGTAATATCACTGATGTGAACTTCCATTAGAGAACACAAACAGATAAATCCTCCAAACAAATGAATAGCAAATCTTGAAGCACTTGTTGCTGACCGAAGGAACGGTCAAGTAGCAGGTGCTTTTTCTTTCTCCTTAATCCTCTAGAAATTTTGCAAAGTGGACTTGTAAAAATGGCTATCCGTGAGCAAACAGTTGAGAACGCATTTCTCCTTTGAAAACTGAATAGCAGCCGCCAGAGGGATGCGCCATATGAACAGTATCCGCAACCGTGCGGAGGAAATAATCTTAACCGAACTTGTATATGCTTAAACAAAATCCCGTTATCGGCTATGATATGGCTGATAACGGGATTTTCTGTCATTAGTCGTTTTTTTCTTCTGTGCTGGCAACAAGACGGTCAAAATCACTTTGATACAGACGATCTTGAATAACACGGTACTGCTCAAATTCACTTTCTGCAAAGGTTTTTGCGATTGCGGCTGTGACTTTACCCTTGTTTTGTAAGACTTCTGCATCGTTGAATTGCAGGAATGCATCCAGTTTGGAAGCCCAATCTGCCATCGTCATGGGAATATGCCGCCGTGCCTGTCTTGTAGCGTAGTCCAAATACATCGTAACGATCTCGTTAAGCTCCTGTATTTCACCCTTGGATAAGTAATTCTTTGCAATCGACACATCTGCTTTTACGATTTTTCCATCAGGAGCGTTGCGCCATGAGGTTAATCCCATATGTTCTTTTGTGTGGTCTGCTCTTGCTACAATGACTTCCGCTGCGGTATTTCCGTGAACGGCATAGTGCATCTTATTCTGTACTGTCGCAAAGAAATCTTTCGTGATTTGGCTATCAAAGGAATAATCGACGGCAGTAGCATAGATGTCTGTAATCTTTTGATAGAAACGGCGCTCACTGGCTCGAATCTCTTGTATCTCAGAAATTAAGTGTTCAAAATAATCCTCATCGAAAATTTGACCGTTAATCAATCTGCTCTTATCTAAAACATACCCTTGTTTCGCAAAGGTATCCAGCACTTTTGTTGCCCATTGCCTGAATTGTGTTGCCCTGCCGGAGTTGACACGGTAGCCAACGGCAATTATGGCAGATAGCGAATAAAACTTATATTGGTAGGTTTTTCCGTTATCCGCAACTTGTGCAAAATTTGCACAAGTTGATTCCTCGGACAATTCGCCACTTTCATAGATGTTTTTCAAATGTTTTGTGACAACGCTTCTGTCTACATCGAAAAGCTGTCCAATTGCTTTTTGTGTCAGCCATACATCGTGATCCTGAACACGAACTTCAATACCATCCTCGTGGGCATCCTTTGTAAATACAAGAAAATCCACCGTGCTGTTTCGGATCTGCAATTTTGTATTCTTATTTTCAGCCATTATGTATCACCATCCAATCATTCCTTATCGGAGCTGTTTTTTCTCGCTCTGCTTTTGTAAACATTATGCTTATTCTTGCACTGAGGGCTGCAAAACACAGCACTTGGTCTGCTTGCGACAAAGGCTTTGGTACAATGCCTGCAAAGCTTAATCGGGTTCTCGCTGTCGGTCAGCATAAAACTGAACATCATCTGAACTCCAAGCATGAGAGAGCGAAAATCCCAAATAATCGTCGGCTTATCCAAAAGAGCTATATGATAGGTTGGAGCGATGCCGCCAAAAGCTGCCATGCTCTGCTGCATCATCTGCCGGGTTTCATCGTTCAGTGTATCATAATCCTCATAATAAAGGAAACTGTTGATATAGGTAAACGCCCAGTCGATGAACTGCTGCTTCATCCAGTCATACCGCTCCGCATATTCCCGCTGAAAGCTCATGTTGACCGCCATCGGCTTGTCTGTCATGGTCAAAGCCAGTGCCATCATAACACGGTCATTCTGGATGTTCCACATGGACTCGATACCACGCTTGATTACATCCAATTTGTCAAACGGAAAGAACAGTGCCAGATATTTTTCAGTGGACATAGTTTCTTCTTTGATGAAGTGATTTTTCGGCAGGTACACCGCCTCATATTCCATAAAGTTTGGTGTGGTAGGTAACGCAGTCATCAGTCCAAACAAGCCGTATTTCACCGCAAATTGCTGGATAGCCTTCTGAATTTCGGCATCCGGCTTTTTGCCCATACCCATGCGTCCTATGTTGATGGCATCCAGTACAATTTTCTGATACTCTGCCAGCGGATCGTAGATACTCGGCTGTGCTGTCTTGGTGGGTGTGAGATACAGAGTTCCGTCCTCTGTCGCCCTCCATTCATATTCACTATACCGCACCCAGTTAGAACTGGTGCGTTCAAAAAGGTTCTTCATTTTCTCACCCCTGTTTCCAATCACTGATACCATATTTGGATAAAAGCTCTTTTGCCTGTTCCATACCGCTTTCCGTAATATATACCGATTTGGAACGAGACGGATGATTCCCCTGCCGAATATAGTCTGCATCGTCCAATCCGTTCAGTATATCAAAATCATAGCCTTTCCACGCATAAAAATCGGTTGCTTCGTGAAACTTCTCTCCCTGTGTAAAGCGGGACAGGTATAATAGTATCAGTGTTAATTCCTTCATTGCTTCTTCTGCGTTTATATTTCTCATATCAGTCTATTCCTCACTTCGTATTGTAACCCGAATAACTCGGTTTTATATTATCCATTATACGATTTCTTTTCCCCTGAATCAATCTCCAGCCCAGATTCCGCTAAAAAATCTTTCTCCAATATGGTCATTGGCTGCTTCTTTTCTGCCTTATCCAAAAGTGCAGGGAGCAGCTTTTTTCGTATCTTTTTGAGCATTGTGCCACGCACCTTGCGGATATTCCGGTCGCTTTGCTTCCGTATTTTAGCGATCCTTGTTGAGCTAAACAGCCGGACAGCGCAAAGAAAGAGCAGCTCCTTGTGTTCCTCATTCAATTCCCAGAGTATTTTGGATAGGTATTCTTCTGTTACAAGTTCATGGATGTCGTAAGGACAGTGGAAAATGGCGTCAATAAAATCTCCCTTTCGGAGCTGCTTTTCCAGTACATCGTTCAGCGTATTCGGGAAAAAGAATTCATTGGCAGATGCACCATAGTCAAGCGGAACATCGTCACCGCTGCGGCTGAGTTCGTGATAGCGTTCCCTGCGCTCCCGATTAGTGTCCAGCCTGTTCCACCATGCGATCACATTTTCAAAATCCCGCTGTGTTCTGGCGGAATCCTCCAATCGTGCAAGGGCTTCTGCCCGCAGCTCTCGTTTGAGTTTCTTACGCTCCGGTTCTTCCTCGTCAGTACCATCCTCAAAGGGATGTTCCTCGACATCGGCTTCCAGTTCTTCGATGAGCTGTTCTTCTTTTGCGATCTGCCACATGGCTTGTTCGGATAATTCGGTTTCTTCGGTATCCGTATCATTGTCAGCAAGAACAACTTGGTTCTTCCGCTTCCTTCGCTTCTTTTCGGGAAGATCGTCAGTGGCTTCTTCCTCATCGTCCCAAAGGGCATTTTCATCTTCTTCGTCATCGGATATGTAATCGGAATCGTCCATTTCATATTCATCTTCATAGTCAGTATCTTCTTCATAAAAGCCGTCATGTTCATATCGTTCGGGATCGTCGAACACCGCAGACATCTCCCTTCAAAAATATTTTTGAAAATTTCTTGGATTCTCCGTAAAAACAGTTCCGTTAATGGTGTATGGGGACAGCGGCATTTGCAATATTTGAAAGAATACCGTAGAGTTACATATCTTAATCTGCTCACAAGCGGCAGGTTGAACGCTTACCTTGCCGAGATTGATAAACAGGCGGAGGATATGTTCTTTCGGCTGGTAGAGCAGATGAAACAGGTACAAGGCATAACGGAACAGTTAAAGGCAGAAAACGCCTTAGAATGGGTGCAGAGAATAAATAATATACAGGCTTGTGCGAGGGAGATTGTGAATAAGGAAATTATTTCTGCATAGGCGTATGGCGGCAGAGGGTAAAAGCTTTGTCGCTGTTTTTTGGCATCTTAGTACCTCTATTCGTACCTTTCACATTAGAGTCCTTGAGAAAGACAGCATTGGTGTATATAATTACGTTGGAGGTGTCAAATGGATATTCAGATTATTGAACATATAAAAGAAAAGTTACAAGTGGTTATTAAATGCCAGCAGATAGATGATGAAATTATGCGGTTAAAATATCACATTGAAATGTTTGAAAAAAAATTACAGGCAAAAAGAGATAACGAATGGTGTTTTGTTAATTTGCTTGATGTATTGTATTTTGAGTCTGTAGATAATCGTATCTTTTTATATACCAAAGATGATGTAATGGAGATTAAGCAACGGTTATATGAGTTAGAAATTATTCTTTCAGACAAAGATTTTATTCGAATTTCAAAATCGCAGATAATCAATATAAATAAGGTTAAGTCACTAAGACCAGAAATCAATCGCACAATTTTAGCAACAATGTGTAATGGGGAACAGCTTTTCATATCAAGAAAATATGTGCCTGCAATACGCAGTCTGCTATCAATATGAGGAGGAAGATATGCGAAATTTCAAGAGCGAAGTTATTAGATTTGCTGTATGGATGAGGAATGGAGTTGCTTTTTGTACTACTTGGTTTCTTATTCTCATTTTAGCTTATAATTATATTTTTAATATCCAGAGTATTTCGACAAATGGTTTGATGAAAGTAGTGCTTTTGATTATAGGCGGTGTTCTGATTTTCAATTTGAGTTTTACTCGTATAATTATAAAAAAATTGAATTTTACAATGAGATTAACTTGTTTTATGTGTGCAATCAGCCTATATGAATGTTTTGGTTTTTATTGGCTTGGATTCTTTAAAGGTAAGGGTACGGTAGTTCAATGGTTAATATTTATTGGAATTATTCTTATTTTATATTTTATCTGTGTAGTTTTGTATCAGAAATACAGTAAGAAGCAAGGCGAAATTTATACCAAGGGATTACAGAAATATCAAATGGAAAGGAGTATGCAACATGAGAGATAGAGAAAGGTTATGCTTGGCGTTACAGGAATTAAAGGCAGATTGTAGGAAGAAGCAGAAAAGAGGATTACCTTTTATTTTGGCATCTGTCCCTTTATGGTTGGCGATATTGCTTATTCATATATCGTCTTTGCCTATTTTAACCAAAAACTTATGCACATTTTTTTGCTCTGCCCCTTTGGTTCCATTGGCTTATTTTATTTCTAAAATAATAGAGGTGGATTTCCAAAATAAGGATAATCCACTTACAAAATTAGGACTGATATTTACTACAAATCAAATATTTTACCTTTTAATAGTAATGTGGGTATATGCAGCTATACCAGATAAAATGGTGATGGTTTATGCAATGGTTTTTGGAGCACATCTATTTCCTTACGGTTGGCTATATCAATCAAAAACATACTATATACTTTCGGTTATCATACCGATTGGAGTTTTGATTTTGGGTATATATTACAATGCTGCTATTGTAGCGATATTTATGTTAATTATTGAAGTAGTGTTTTGTTGTTGTCTAATTATCGAAAATAGGATTGAAAATCAACATGAAGAAAATTAAAATAGATTGGATACGTTGCCCTGCTTGCGGCAACAAAACCCGTGACAGAATTAGAGAAGATTCCGTATTGAAAAACTATCCCCTCTACTGCCCAAAATGCAAACGGGAAACTTTAATTGAAGCAAAGGATTTACAAGTAACAATCATCAAAGAGCCAGACGCAGAGACGCAGAGCCGATGATCTTGTGAGTTATCTCACAGTTCATCGGCATTTTCTTAACATAAGAGTGGCTCGTGAAGCGTGCCGCTCGTTGTTTTATAACATAGGACAAGCCTACCAAATAAAAAAACAGAGTCTTGGAAGGCTGTATTATCACGCCCTCCAGACCTGTTTTGAGTTTGGAGGGATTTTTTTGTGTTGGTCTGATACCATAACGCCGCTGTTGATTATAAGCGGCAGCTATCTACATACTACTCGACAGAAGTGAGGACAACCTATTAAAAAAATCCTCGTTCTTATATGGGACTACTATACGCTAAAAACAGATGTCAAATATCTACATAATAGAATTTTAAATTCCCATAGCCGCAAAGGTCTGACAGCCTTTGCGGTTTTTCTTTTGTCGTTTTTTATCAGATTAAGGCGTAAGCTTGTTTCTGCTATGGGCTGCCGTTCCCCGCCGACCAATCTGGATTTTTCAAAAAATTCAGATTGGAGGTAAAGACAAGTGGAATATAACCACGGACGAGAAGAAAGGAAATGGCGGCTCTGGAAAGAAGCCGAAGAAAAGATATTGCGTGAATGTGGTGTTTCGGAAAATATCATTGAAGAAATCCGCAACTATGACAGGGCAGAGTTTAACTCTAATAGACGATTTTACAGACGCTTAAATGATGTCGGGGAATACATAGAGGATACCGCCGAGCAGGAACAAGTTGCAGAGGTCAAGACAGTTATTGAGTTGCTTGACGAAATTGAGAACGAAGCATTGTATCAAGTCTTACTTACGGTGGACAAGCATACCCTGCAAATCATACTACTGAAAATGCAGGGCTGTTCCACTAAAGAGATTGCTGTAATGACAAGTTTAACCGAAAAGGCGATTTACAAGAGGCTTGACGGGCTACGGAAAAAATTAAAACCGATTGTCGGGGAATTTTAGGCTTTCCCGTGGACTATTGGGTGAGAGGGCAAACCTCTCACTCAATTTTTTCGGGAGGAAAGAACAATGCTATATCGCACAAGAGCCTATATGCTTCGGCAGGTTATCACGGAGGACGGCACACAATACTTTATCGGCTTTAAGGACGGGCAAGGCGTATTCCACGAATTGAATGTACCGTATGATTTTTTTATGGCGTTTCGGAGATTAGAGCTTGACAATCGAAAATTGGAAAATTGGGATTACCGACATCGGGAGTTTAACGAAGTATATGAAGAAACGTTGAACAGACGGGCATTGAGATTACCAAAGAATGTAGACGAGATAATCATTGAGGAAGAACAGACGGAAAGAGGATTCAAGAAATACCGCTTATGATCATATGCCTGCTGGCAGTTTACTCCCGGATATTGTTCTTGTAATTGGTACATATCTAAATCAAAATTCAGTGCTTTAAAATATTTCCTCTCCAAAAGATTAAGGCTCCATAGCTTTTTTCTGTAATAGGTCAGCAGACCTTCTTTGTTGAAGTCTTCGGGACTGTCTGAATTATCACTATCATATAAACGCCAGATGGCTACATTACCCATAAACCATGTTTGTTTTTCAAAGTGTTGACCATTTTCATGTCCTAAAAATGGAGTGCTGCTCCATAGACGATTACGCATCTATTTTGAAACGCCCTCTGTTATGATCAATTTCTGCACAGAAAAATCGGAAGTCAATAACTATGAGGGATTGAAATGATATTGTAGAAAATGTATACTAGAAAAAAATTCTGTTTTACTGTGGAATTGTTGCCTTTTGTGGCGGAAAGGACGGAATATGGCGATTATTGGCATTGATCTAGGAACTTCTAACACGCTGGCGTGTGTTTTTCAAAATGGCAGACCCACTTTGATTCCGAACAGGGACGGAGGGTTTCTCACTCCCAGCGCAGTGAGCCTTGATGAGGATGGTTCTCTCCTCGTCGGAAAAGCGGCCAGAGAGCGGTTGGATAGCCATCCGAAGCAAACAGCGGCTTCCTATAAAGTGTTTATGGGCAGCCGCCGTGAAATTTTATTAAAAGATCATGTATTTCAGCCAGAGGAGCTTTCCGCTCTGGTACTTCGGCAGATTAAGGATGATGCCCAGCGCTTTTTAGGGGAAACAATTGAGGAGGCAGTCATCAGCGTTCCCGCTTATTTTAACGATGATCAGCGTTGTGCTACCAAGCTGGCAGCTGAGCTGGCTGGTCTTAAGGTCTCTCGGCTTATCAATGAACCTTCAGCAGCGGCAGTTTTTCACCGTTGGCAGAATCCGCAGGCGGGAGACGGAAAATTGATGATTGTGGATTTTGGCGGTGGAACCTTAGATGTGAGTATTGTGGAATGTTTTGAAAATATCATTGAGATACAGGCGATTGCCGGAGACAACAGACTGGGCGGGGATGATATAGATCAAGCCATTGCCGCTTATTTCTGTCAGCAAAATGGACTTGTACAAGGTGCTCTTGCACAAGATCAGCTGGCGGCTCTGTTGAAGGTTTCCCGCAAGGCAAAGCATAACCTTTCTGAGCCGGGAATTGATTTTACTGTGCTCTGTATGGAAACCTCGGAGGGGAAGTTTCAGATGGAGCTGGATCAGATCCTGCTGGCGCAGCTGTGCGAGCCGCTTTTTCAGCGGGTAGAACAGGTTTTGCGCCAAGCCCTGGAGGATCCGAACATCGCTTGTAATATCCGCCAGATTGTACTGGTCGGGGGTAGTTCCCGCATGCCAGTTTTTCAGGAGTTTCTGCAAAAGCGCACCTCAGTCAAGCCGATTTTAGTGGACAATCCTGATCATATTGTAGCCCTTGGAGTGGGACTTTGTGCTGGGATCAAAGAGCGGAAGGGGGAATTGCAGGATATTGTGATGACCGATGTCTGCCCGTTTTCTCTGGGGGTTGCCAGCTACAATAGTCCTTCCGACACTCATCCCCATATCTCGGTTCTGATCCCTCGCGGAACCATGCTGCCTGCCAGCCGCAGCGATCGATTTCGCACACTTTCCGATGGTCAGAAATTTTTGAAGTTTGAAATTTACCAAGGAGAGAGATATTTTGCGTCGGAAAACTTAAAATTGGGTGAGCTGCAGATTCAAGTGCCCTATGGTCCGGCAGGCAGCGGATCAGCTCAGGTCATGTTTACCTATGACATTAACGGAATCCTGCATGTCGAGGCGATCAGCAATGGGGGGCAGAGAAGGGAAACTGTTATCCTCAATCCTCGCCTCCGCCTTAGTCCAACCCAGCTGGAGACAGAGATGCATCGCCTTGAGCAGTTTAAACTGTCTGTATGTGCAGCAAAGGAGCAAGCTCTTTTTCGGGAGGCCTTGCATCTTTATACCCAGCTTTCGGGTGAGCTTCGCAGATATTTGGGCGTTATGATTAATGCGTATAGCATGGCGCAAGACAGCGGCGAACCCATCTGGATCTTGCGGGAAACCAAGCGGCTGGAATCGCTTGTGCAGGGGATCAAGGATCAAGCGGCAGAGGATCCTCTCCTGATTTTTCGAGAAATGGCTGAACAGACAAAGTGGCATGAAGCGGAATTTGAAGCGTTTGAGGAGGATGAAGCAGATGAGTAACTTTTGGAATATTTTAGGCATCCCTCCCACCCGCGATACAGCGCAAATCAAAAGCGCCTATGCTCGTCAGAGCAAAACCTGCAACCCGGAGGATGACCCTCAAGGTTTTATGCGTTTGCGGAAGGCATATCAGGCAGCGATTGCTTATGCACAGGGCAGTGAAACAGAACCGGTGGTATTTTTAACAGAAAAACAATCATCTGAACATGAGCGCTATTCGGAGACTTTTGATGATACACAGAAAAATGAATCGGGATCAGCGGGATTCTCATCTCAAGAAAAGCTGACGGGGAAGGAGGAAGTTGAGCGAAAAAAGGAGGAGCAACAAGGCTCTCAGGAGGTGATCTTCACCTTTTCGGATGCCGCCGATCAAGCTGATTCCTATCGGGAAAGCGCAGCATTTCAAAGGTTTTCCAAGATATATCAAAAATCAAATATGAAAAACTGGAAACTCTGGATGGAATATTTTGTTTCTCCGGAATTTTTGGAACTTCGCAGTCAGGAGGGTTTTTGCTCTCTGATGATGGAGCATATATTAGGACAAATGGACAGCGTCAGACCCGGTGCATCCTTTTTGAAGATACTTCATGTGGCCTACTGCGTTCAGCTGGTCACCCGGGATGCTTTGGGGCAGCCGGTTTGCCAATCCATTAGCTGCCGACAACCGCCTGCGGCGATACTTCAGCTGATCCGGCTGCTCCCCGATTGCAGCCATTTTTCAGGGGAAGATCAGGTCATGCTCTATTCGTTTTCAGATTACGATCAGCTGGTCACCCTCTATGAAAATGGCTGGGATTACGAAAGCTTGTCTGTTCTGGAGAAGATTTTGAATGGTCACATACTCAGATACATCAAAGATAGGATTCCTGCTCCTTCCTTTGCAAATCCAAACGCCGCAGACGATGCCCGCCACCCCTTGAGTCTGCAGCTGCTGACCCACTTTTTCTCCTTCTTTGCTCTGCCCAGGGAGGTCTATCAGGTTGCTTGGGATGTGCTGGATCTAAAAAGTGCAAAGCTGGGACGTGCAGCAGTTCTTTATGGAGCCTTACGGGAAGTGTGCCTGACAAAATGCCCTTTTTTGGAAGGGTATGCTCCGCAGAAGTTCACTGAACTGAAAAACATCTTCAAACGGTACACACAGACGCCGCAAGCTGACTCGAAGATTATTGAAATCTTTGATCGAGAGGAGATTGCATCTGCGCTTCTCAATCAGGAGTTTGTGGAACACAATGTACTCAGCCGCTGGATTACGTCTGGAATGCCATCGGAATTTTTGGAGCAGCTCTACAGCTTTTATCTGGAACATCCACAAGCGCCTTTCGCATCCCGCGTTCGTCAAGCGTGCAAACAGACCCTTAAGGAACAGCAGGAGATTATACGAAACAAAGAGGACGAACAAGACGATGCCCGCACGGCTCCCCGAAGCCTGAACCATCGGCCTTTTCTGCGATACTGGATGCGGGTGGCTTTTCCTCGATTTAGGCGATTTCATAATTTGCTACGGGATTGTCTGCCTCTTTTGCCTGACTGGAGAAAACAGCTTTTTTCTGCTTCTGAACAGGAAGGTGATTCGGTACAGCCCATCATAGTCCAGTGGGAGGACATTTCAATCCGGGTGCTCCTGCATCAGTTTTATTTGGAATATCGTTATGGGGAAGAAGAACTGGTAGTGCCCTGTTTTCCATTTCAGGACATACTCTCGCTGGGAGAGGTTGGACTATGGTTGCTGCCATTGGCGGTGGTGCAGGTGGGGAAGGAGCAGCTTGTGGAGCGATCGATTGTTTCCATGCTGGAAAATACGGCCTTTCCTTCGGAAAATCTGACCGAGGCAGCGAGCGCACTGACCGAGGGACTTTATCAGTGGAATTTGGAGAATGATGTGCAGTCTGTGCTGGTTTTCCAGGAAACGGGATTGGAACTGCATGGGGCTGAGATTGCCATTGCCCATTCTGGAAAGTCGGGCAACGATGAGTTGAGCATCCAGCTTTTTCATCTAAGGGATGGAAGCGGCCGACCCCGCTATCTGCCAGATTACTTTGGACCGTTTGCGCAGTGGGACAATGCGCTTTCTGAAGCACATAAACTGCTTGATCAGCAGGTGATCAAGCCGCCGCTCTGTTATGCCCCCAAGGGGGAGCATCACAGGCGCCGTTTGCCGGATTGTGTTTATTACAAGCCGCTGAAAAGTGCTGAAAAATGCTGGAGACCTCCGAGCGAGCTGCTTGATCGAATTTGGGGAACACTCGACTTCTGGGATAAGTTCCGCCGAACTGCGAAGGATGCCGAGGAACGGGTGGATATTATTCGACAGAGCTGGAGCAGTTGGAGGCAAACGGGCGGGCATAGGGAGTCGCTTATTTCCCAGATGGGTATCCTTTGCAGTTTTCTTACAGAACAGGAACTTCCGCCCCAGCTGTCCCCAGAGTGCCTTGCAGATCCCAATGGACCTCTTGCCATTTTGGATCAGCTGCAGATATTTTTGCTGCATATGGATCAAACCGAAGAAACGCAGCGCCTTCAAGCTCTGCTGGATTTTGCCGGTTGGAGCGAAGGGACATATCAGGAAGAATTGCCCGCCTTTCAGCCTTTTTTTGCGGGTTCAGATTCTGTAAAGGATAAAAACGGGGAAATCTTTCAAGGATCAGTTGATCAGAAAATGCACAAAACCCTCCAGGAACGGCATGCCTACCAAAAAGAAATTCTGGATGAAAGGGAGCAAAATAAGACGACGGAGCAGCTGTGGGCAATTGCCTCGCTTGAGCAGCTGCGGACTGCTTTTTTACAGAGGATCGAACCTTTGCTGGACTGGTTGCTGATTCGGGTAGATATTCTGGGAGACTGCTACCTAAAGGAACTGGATCAGTTTCTGCTTGCATTGTCAAATGGCAATTTAAAACGATTGGAGCTGGTGATCCAGCCGAAAGCTTGGGAGCTGCCGGATCGGGAGGAAGCCTATCCTCCGGTGTATTCACTGGTATTTCAGTGGGGGGAGCAGGGGATTTCCTGTCTTTATTTCGACGATCTGCATAATATTTTTTATGCCCTGCGTCAGGACGACAAGCGACCACGCACTAACGCCGAATGCCTTGTGAATATATCCCAAGACAAACCTTTGCCGTTTTGCTGCCAGTTTGCTTCATTCTTCCCCTTGCAGTGTCGCCTGCAGGAGATTTTAGACGTATTACGGATTCACACATGGCAGGGAGTTGTACCTTCCGAGGCGGGGGAGTTTTTATGGACAGAAGCATGGGGTGGTGTGCATATAGGAAGCCAGAGGAGCAAATACAATTTAGCTAAGCAGGATTTAGGCGGCTTCCCTCTGGAACGTGCTATGATCCCAAAGGACCAGGATATTTCGCTTCCTGTTTTTATTTCGGCAGATTATGGTGTGCAAAAATCCCCATCCTTTCTATTGACCCTGTGGGGAGTGGATGGTAACCGGGAATCTGAAATACGCATTGAGAAAAATGAACGGGTGAGCTTCACCAAGGCTGTCAAACGGTATTTTGACGGTGATATTTCCCGGTTGAGGCTTAGTTGGGAGGTGAATCCCATCAATTACGAGGAATTGTTTGCACCTGACTTTTATCAGAGACATTTGGATGAGCTGGAAAATCAAAAGGCTTTCTGCCACATCATTCTCAAAAGAGAAGGACCTAAGATGATGATGCTGGTTTTGGAGGATTTCACTGCCCGTGCCAGCTACTATGTGGCGGATAAAGAGACCTATATGGACACGGAAAGAAAATATCCCAAGGAAAGCTTTGCAGGAAAAACTGTTCCGGCATATCTTATCCATATAGATCCGGCGCGCCTCAGAAACCAGCTGGTTCTGCTTTTGGACCACCTGCTCTGCCCCTATTCAGTGACTACCCGTTTTGCAGAATACGCCGGAGAAAAGCCGGTGAGAGCCAGAGCTTATAAGGACATTCGGGCAGAGGAGTTGGGGATGTGATCAGGAGGAACACGCTTTCAAATAAACTATAATAAAAAGCATATAGAGGTGAGAGACAAAAATTATGTAAAGCTTGATGGATGCAGGATTGTACAGGGCATGAAGAACTCCGCAGCAAAATACAAACGCTTGATAAGGTGACAAAAGAATGCAGGGAATTTTAGGAAAGATAAAAGAAAAAACGCTGGAGAATGAGATACGCAGAGGCTATATGATCGGATTTTTTTCGATACTACTCACCTCCGTTCTGATTTTTGCTGTTTTCAGCATACGGCTCTATCAAACGCAGGCGCTGAAATTTTGCGAAAATGTAGTGGAACTCAATCTTAATCTGTTAGATCACGAGCTCTTGGTGATTGAGGAGGGGCAGCAGATACTTGCCAGCGACCCGCGTATCCGGCAAATTGTGGAGTCACGTCTGAAAGAGGACGAGATCGACTACGCGGTGGAGCTGTATCGTCAGAGAGAAATGCTCGACAAATTCCAGAGCATCAGCAGAAATGCGGAGATTGAGAATATTTATATCGTAGACCGTGAAGGAAACTGTCTCTATAGCTCCCCGCTCATGATAGACAGTGAGGATTTTAAGGAGCAGCAGTGGTTTTTTGAGCTGGAGGAGCAGGTGAAGCTGAACACGTCGTACATTTCAAAGCTGCATGACAAATCCTACTACTATAATCCCTCGCAGGAAAAATGCATCTCAATGGTGATGCCAATGGGGTTTGGAGTTGATCAGGTTTCCTTCCTGCCGGAAGCGTTTGTTGTATGTGACATCGATCTGGAATATATTTTAGGAAACGGACCGGAGGATATTCGATTTGCGATCATGGATTCGGGCGGGGAGTGGTATGACGCCGATACAGCCGGGACGGATGACGAGATCAGGAGTCTTGTGAGCGGTCTGGAACGGGCTGAGGAAATGCAGGTCCATAATGTGGATGATCTTCTTATCGTGTCGATGAAAACAAATTATTTTGATCTGCAGCTGGTCGGGATCAAGACAATGCGTGAGATGCGTGAGATACAGATGCAGATATGCTTCCTCATTGTGTCAGTGCTCTTGGCAGCTTTGATTCTTCTGGTCGTTTTATCGAGGAAAACGAGCAGCGACATCGCCGCCCCCTTGAAGCGCTTGGTAAAAAGGTGCGGGCTTGTCGCGGACGGAGACTACGAGGCGGAGTTTCCCGATGAGGATATGCAGGAAATCAGAGTACTTTCCGATACCATACAGGGAATGATTTCCAATATCGTCTTTTTGAATCACAAGATGATGGAGGAGGAAAAGTCCCTGTCACAGGAGAAGCTAAAGGCGCTGTGGCACCAGATCAACCCGCACTTTGTCAACAATGTTCTTCAATCCATCAAGGCGTTGGCGATTGAGGGCGAGACGCAGAAAATATCGGAGCTATCGACCTGTCTTGGAAAGGTGATGGCATACTCGGTGTACAGACCCTATGACCCTGTCGTTTTTAAGGATGAGCTTGAGCATGTGAGAAATTATCTGAGAGTACAGAATATCCGTTATGATAATCAGATTTTGTACACGATAGAATGCAGTGAAAGGCTCGGACAGACCCCGATATTAAAGCTGACACTTCAGCCGATCGTGGAGAATGCGGTGGAACATGGATTGGAGACAGGAAAAAAGATGATGATCACGATCAGTGCGGAAGCAGAGGGCGGGGATGTGTATTTGCTTGTGAATGACAACGGAACAGGTATCTCCAAAGAAAAAATGCAGGAGCTGCAGGAGAATCTGAGGCTTCGCACACATTATCAAAAGGGCAGGAGCGTCGGTATCTTGAATGTAAACGAGAGATTAAAAAAACAATATGGGGAAGCGTACGGTATAGAATTAAATTCAAAAGAGGGAATCGGTACGACCGTCGTGATCAAGCTTCCGGGAAGCAGGGAGGAAGAAGGATGAAGGTGTTACTGGTGGATGACGAGAGCATCACCTTAAAAATGCTAAAAAACATTATTGCATGGGACAGCTTGGGATTAGAGCTGCTTGGCACGGCGCAGGACGGGGAGGAAGCATATAAAAAAATTCTCGAGGAAATGCCGGATATAATCATATCAGACATCCGCATGAAAAATATGGACGGGCTGACGCTTGTAAAAAAAGTGCTGGAGCTGTCGGAAAATACAAAAATTATCCTGATGAGTGCATATGCGGACTTTGATTATGTAAAAGAAGCGATTCATCTAGGCTGCAGTGATTATATCCTAAAGCCGATCGATGAATTGGAGCTGGAGCGTTCACTCCGTTCCGCGATCGAGCAGATACGCGGAAAGGCATATGAGAAAAAACGGCAGGAGGAGAGCGAGGAAAAGCTGCGTCTGCTGGAGCTTTTTAAGTATATGCGGGGCGTTGGAAATAAAAATAAAATCGTGCAGAATAAAAGCGGCTATGGTTTCCGGTTTGGGGGCAGCGCGCTTCTTTTGATCCAACAGAAAAGCGATTCTATGAATGAATTTGATTCGGCGAGCAACATGGAACTGATGGGGGATAAATATGCGGCCACGCTGCTTCGGGAGGTGGTTTGGGGAGAATATCATAAGAAATGTTTAAGCTTTGAGGATGATGCATGGCTTGTGCTGGTCGAGGAAATGGAGGAGGAGCAGCTTCTTTGCCTGATACGCCGTGTGATCGCCGTCTTTTTGTCGGAGCTGAATATGCAGGTGATGGTCTGCTTCCGCAGAAGCTTAAGCGGCGTCGATGAGCTGCCCGTCGCATATGAGCAGGTCATAAGTCTGCAAAAGTATGGATTTTATATTGGGGACGAGCAGATATTAGGCTATGACTATAACTGTGTGGGGCAGGAGATCGATGAGCTGCGCCGTCTTGGGATTTTTCGGGAATTAGAGCAGGCGGTTGCCTCCGGGGATAAGGAGCGGCTTTACGGTCTCCTTGAGGAGGCATTTGAGCTTTCAACGGTGTATCAGCCGCAGGCAAAGCAGAATATCTATGATTTCTGCAGCAACACGCTCTATCTTTTGAAGCAGGATATTTCTTATCAGGAGCTGCTGGAATACCAGTCCCTCCAGGAACTAAAGCAATTCATGAAGGATGCGATCGGCGGTCTGAAGGAGCAGACAAAAGACGGGGAGGACAGGAAATACAGCAGACCGATCGCGGAGAGCCTCAAGCTGATCGAGGAACGTTACAATGAAAACCTATCGTTGGATGAGATCAGTCATGCAATTTCTGTGAGCAAAAATTATTTTTGCTATCTGTTTAAGCGGGAGGTCGGCATGAGCCTTTGGAATTATCTGACGACCGTCCGTTTAAGATATGCCAAAAAGCTTCTGGAGGAGACGGATCTAAAGGCATATGAGATTGCATTTTTGGTGGGCTACGACAACCCAAGCTATTTTTCCAAGGTCTTTAAGCGGCAGGAGCAGATGACGCCCAATGAATACCGTGACCGTACAAAATCATAATATGTTGCTACAAAAACGTAAGTTAGTTTCTTTCTGGGTCAGGCACAATCCGCTATAGTTTAGATATAACATAGGGAGTTTGCAGACAGGGGAGGAAAAGAAGCATGAAAGTAAACATCTTAGAGGGCGAATACTGGTATGGAAGCTGTGTAAAATACGGGATGAAGATGCCGTTGGGACAAGACACTGAAGCAGTGATCGACGCAGTGAAAAACAGAACGCCGAATCAGGCGATGCCGCTGTGGCTTTCGACGAAAGGAAGGGTGATCTGGCGCGATACGGGCTTTCGGACAGAATTTGCCGCGGGAGTGATTATGGTGCCCGACGATTGCAGCCTGAGCGACACGAAGGGCGGGCTAAGGGAGGCATATCTGTATGCGGCTTCGCACTATTTTCCGTTTCGCGGCAGGATGCCGGCAAGGGAGCTGTTTGAAAAGATCATCTATAATACATGGATCGAGCTTACGTTTTATCAGAATGAAACAGATGTCATGGAGTATGCACACAAGCTGATAGCATCTGGTATGCCATCCGGCGTGCTCATGATTGACGACGGCTGGTTGGAATATTACGGAGACTGGCGCTTTCATAGCGGAAAATTTCAGAACCCGAAGGAAATGCTGGAGAGACTGCACAATTTGGGGTATGAGGTTATGCTGTGGGTATGTCCGTATATTTCGGCGGACAGCGTAAAATACCGGGAGGCAGAAAAACTGGGGCTTCTAATAAAAAACAAAGCCGGCGAGCCGTATATCGCAAAATGGTGGAACGGTTATTCTGCCGTGCTCGATTTTTCCAATCCCGCCACAGGCGCGTGGCTGAAGGAGCAGCTCGATGCGCTCTGTGCGCTTGGGGTAGACGGTTTTAAGTTTGACGCCGGAGACAGCCTCTACTATGAGGAGGATAACGTCACCTACGGAAACGTCACACCGGATGAACAGTCAAGGCTATGGGCGGAGTTTGGAGAGCAGTATGCCTTTAATGAGTACCGCGTAACGTTTCGGGCGGGCGGCTATGCGCTGCTGCAGCGGCTGTGTGACAAAGAGCATTCGTGGGGAGAAAACGGGCTTGCGTCGCTTGTGCCGGACCTGCTTTTGCAGGGAATCACGGGACATCCCTACGGCTGTCCCGATATGATCGGAGGCGGGGAGTATCTCAATTTTCAGGAAATGGCGGAAGGCGCCCTGGATGAGGAGCTGTTTGTCCGACATGCGGAAATTGCTGCGCTTGCTCCGGCGATGCAGTTTTCGGCAGCTCCGTATCGTGTGCTGTCAGAGGAGAACTTTCTGGCGATCAAAAAAGCATCAAGGTGCGGGAGAAATATTTGCCGTATCTGCTGGAACTAATTGGGCAGAGCGCACATACAGGCGAACCGGTGATCCGCTATATGGCGTATGAGTTTCAGGACGTGGAGGCACAGACCTGTACGGATCAGTTTATGCTGGGAGACCGTTATCTGGTTGCACCCGTGGTAAAAAAGGGAGCGCATGGGAGAACGGTTTATCTGCCGCGGGGAAATTGGGAGAGAAGCGGCGAGACGGTCTGCTCAAAGGGCGAGAATGTCTATGCGCAATCCCAATACGGAGAGCCTGTTATTTTTACACGACTGCCTGTTGGGCAGTCAGAAAATGACGAGACGTAATATTTTACCAGAATTTCATAATATCATTTTATAAAAGCTCCCTTCCCCTGCGGGAGGGAGCGCTGATCAAGCCTTTCAGAAAAGCAATTCCTAATTTATTCACAGAAAAACATAACATTCTTAATTTATCTTTCTCTCTCGGGAGCTTATAATAGCCTTATCACAACAAGGAGGGAAAGATGAAATGAAAAAGAAAATCATTGCAACCCTTTTATGCGCAAGCGTGGTAGCGACTTTGTTTACCGGCTGCGGCAAAGAGGAGGGAACAACGACAGATCCGGGAGCTGCGGTTCCGGAGGGAGGAACGGAGACGTCTGATGCGGCTGCGACAGACGGGGAAGTGGTGAAGCTTCGAATGATGGCGTACAACGCGGAGTCATCGAGAGCATCCTACTTAAAATATTTGGATGAAAAGCTTCCGAATATTGAGATTGAGTTTGAATTTGTTTCACAGGATAACTTTGACAATGTTTTAAACTCGCAGCTTCAGGCAGGTGAAGGACCGGACATTATGGAGCTTGGAGGTTAGACAAGACTGCTTGCAAATGCGAATTATCTGCTTGATCTGTCAGATCAGGAGTTCATTACGAAATATGCGGATGCGGGCGTGCAGCCATATACCGTTGACGGAAAAATCTATGCGGCTCCGCTGCAGTCGTGGTATGAGGGTATCTTCTATAACAAGACGATCTTTGAAGAAAACGGACTGTCTGTTCCAAAGACATGGGATGAGTTTATTCAGCTACATAAGACCTCAGAGGAAAAAGGGATCAAGGCGCAGACGATGGGCGCGCAGTCCTATGAGCCGATGATGAAGCAGAGCATCGCGCTTGTCAATAACGAGTTTTATTCGGACGAGGCAAACAAGGGCTTTGACGAGAGCTTTAACAAGGGAGAGGCTTCCCTGGCAGAGAGCTGGCTTCCGGCAGTCCAGGAGTGGTACAAGATCATTGAGGAAGGCTGCCTGACACAGGATATGCTTGGTTTGAGCTATGATCAGGCTCTTGATGAGTTTGCAACCGGAAAGGCTGCAATGTGGCAGTGCGGACCGTGGGCAGTAGAGACGATCAAGGAGAAGAATCCTGATCTTGATTTTGGTATGTTCCCGATTCCTGGACTTGATGCAAATGAGCCGGGATGGTTAGTTGGCGGACCGGGCAGCGCATTTGCAATCAACGCAAATTCTGAGCATGTGGAGGAAGCGCTTCAGGTACTGGAATTAACTGCGACAGCAGAGGCACAGCAGGAGCTCGTGAAGGATAATGCCGGAAGCTCTTTTGTGGAGGGCGTAGAGGTAGACCTCGGCGAGATTTATACAGATTGTGAGGCGGCGTTTGCAGCAGGTCATGTATATGCACCGTGGACCGCAGTATGGACGAACGGAAATGCGGTAACGGAAGGCTATGGAAAATCGCTGCAGGAGGTTCTGGCAGGAACAAAGACGGTAGAACAGGCGCTGCAGGATGCAGACCAGATCAATAAGGATCTGTTAGAGACATTACAATAAAAAATTGGAAAAGGGGTGCGGGGCAGGTTGCACCCCTTTTTTATCAGAATGCTTAAATTAAGGAAGGAAATGACTATGGATAAAAGGAAGAGCAGAACGTATTTTTTTATGATACTTCCTGCATTTATCGGATTTATAATCTTATTTATCGTTCCGGTCATTATGAGCTTTGGGTATAGCGTGACAAACTGGTCTGTATATAATGCAGATATTGAGTTTATAGGCTTAAGGAATTTTCAAAAATTATTTTCAGATGTAAAGACGGTATCGGCAATTGGGCACTCGGTCAAGTATGTGATTTTGATCACCATTATTCAAAATGTTTTATCGATCATACTGGCGGTGCTGTTAAATAAAAAGACAAAGGCAGCAAACTTTGTGAAATCAATCACGTTTTTGCCTGGGGTATTAAGTATCATGGTCGTGGGATATTTGTTCCAGTATATTATGACCTCTGCAGACGGCGGATTGTTAAACAGCATCATTCAATTTTTTGGAGGCCAGCCGGTCAACTGGCTGGGAGACAGCAACATCGCCCTCTATTCAGTTCTGGCGACACAGGTGTGGCAATGGACGGGCTGGTCTATGGTAATTTATGTGGCAAACCTAAAGAGTATTGACAGCTCTCTGTATGAGGCGGCGGAAATCGACGGCGCGAATGGAATCCAGAAATTCTTTCGGGTTACACTGCCGCTTCTGTATCCGGCAACATCTTTTAATGTCCTGATGAGATTGATCAGAGAAGGCTTTAATACGGGAAAAACAGCGTATGCATGCGCGTTTGCGATTGTATTTTTTGTTCTTGTGTTCGTGTTTTCTAAGGTTGTCACATACTTTTTGAATAAATGGGAGGGAGCGATTCAGGCATGAAAAATGGTAAGTCTATAGCAAAAAAAGCGGGCTACGGCATATTTTTGGTGAGCGTGTCGGTCATCATGCTGCTTCCGATCTATTACCTGCTTGTTACAACGTTTAAAATGCCGGCGGAGGCGGTTGCAAGTCCGCTTGGGCTTCCCGTACACTTCACCTTTGATAATTATGCCAAAGCGATCGAGGCGATGAATTACGGACAGGCGTTTAAAAATAATATGATCATTACCGTGACCTCGGTACTGTTTTTGATCGTGTTTGCATCTATGGCGGCATACGTTATAGCGAGAAGCGAACAAAAGCTGTTTAAAGTGATGTATTCCGTATTTTTAGTAGGATTGATCATTCCGTTTCAGGTATCGATCATTCCGCTTTATAAAATTATTTCGGGAGTTAATCTGATGAACACGCATCTTGGAGTAATATTGGTCAATGTGTTCTGTATCAATCTCCCTCTTTCGATTTTTCTGATGCGGGGCTTTATCAACACCGTTCCGCAGGAGCTGGAGGAAGCGGCTCTGATTGACGGCTGCGGTACATTCCAGTGCTTCTGGCGTATCATCTTTCCGCTGTTAAAGCCGATCGTTTCTACGGTCGCGATTTTAAATACGCTGGCAATCTGGAACGATTTTATGACGCCGCTGCTGTTTTTGCAGTCATCGGAAAAGCAGGTGCTCCTCCAGCAGGTGTACCGGAATGTGGGACCATTTTCAACTGACTGGACGTCCTTCTTCCCAATGCTTGTGATGGCGACACTGCCGCTTGTGATTTTCTATTTCATTATGCAAAGACAGATTATTGAGGGCGTTGTGGCAGGAGCCGTAAAAGGATAAACAAAAAATAAAAGCTGTGATAAGCGGGCGATCTTTCCGGAAGGGGAGACCGCCCGCGTTGTGTCTGCCTCATAAGGTTTTGAAAAATTGCTTGCATATGGAAAAAAATTGTGTTATATAATATATAAAAGCAATTAGTTGCAACAAACACATAGAAAAATAGAAGGAGATACACAAGATATGTTAGATCAAAGAACAGTAGAAATCATAAAAAGTACAGTTCCGGCGCTGAAGGAGCACGGACTAGAGATCACAAAAACATTTTATAAGAATATGTTTGAGAACAATCCGGAGGTGAAGCCATTATTTGATATGGCCAGACAGGAGTCCGGAGAGCAGCCAAAGGCGCTGGCGATGACAGTATTGGCGGCTGCCCAGAACATAGATAATTTGGAGTCTTTATTGCCGGCAGTAAAGAAAATCGGGGAAAAGCACTGTGATGCAAATATTAAGCCGGAGCATTATCCGATCGTTGGATCGAATCTTTTGGGTGCGATCAAAGAGGTTTTAGGCGATGCGGCTACAGATGAGGTTCTTGAGGCATGGGGAAAGGCATACGAGGTGATCGCTCAGGTATTTATTGATGTAGAGAAAGGAATTTACGAATCAAGAAGTAAATAATACATAAAATCAGCCATATTCACAATTCATGTGAATATGGTATTTTTATTTACTTAAAATGAAAAAGAATGAAAAATTTTATGCCGCCGGTCAGTGGCGGTGAAATGGAGGTTATGTATGGATATTCATAAAGCTGCGAAAAGTATATTAGAACATGTCGGCGGAAGCGAAAATATCAAGGACGTCAGTCATTGCTTTACAAGACTGCGCTTTGTGTTAAAGGATGATTCAAAAGCAGACAAGCAGACCATCGAGCGTTTGGAAGGCGTGATCCAGGTGGTGATTTCCGGCGGTCAGTTTCAGGTGGTGCTCGGCTCAAAGGTAAATCAGGTGTATGAGGCGCTGGCGCCGCTGCTGCCGCCGGAAAACGATGCATCGGGAGGAAAAGGAAAGGGCAAGCTGGCAAATTCCGTTTTACAGACAATTTCTAAAATGTTTACGCCGTTAATTCCTGCGATCGCGGCTTCGGGATTGATCAAAGGCATTTTGACGGCGGCAAAGCTTTTGGCAGAGAAAAACGGCATTGATATTTCCGTGAATGATACCTATGTGCTGCTTCTTGCCGCAAGCCAGATCATTTTTTATTTTATGCCGGTGTTCCTCGGCTATACGGCGGCGAAGGCGCTTAAGTGCAATGAAGTTGTAGCAATGACGATCGGCGGATTTTTATGCTACCCGCAGCTGGAGGCTATCATTCAGGATGCCGCCACGGCAACCACGATCTTTGGGATTCCCGTGACAAAGGGAGCATGGACGATCGGTGAATCCACCAAGGTATTCAGCTATACCGAATCGGTCATTCCGATTTTGCTGGCAGTGTTTGCTCTGATGTACTTGGAGAAATTCTTAAATAAGGTAGTTCCACAGGTCATACAGATTATTATGGTGCCCGGATTGTCAATCCTCATCATGGTACCACTCACACTTACACTGCTGGGACCGATCGGTATCTGGGTAGGGAATGGCATTCAGGCATTATATTATGCATTGATGAGCTTTAATACGGCTGTCGGCGGTGCGGTGATCGGCGGACTATGGGGCGTTTTTGTTATTTTCGGTGCGCATCGGGCGCTGCTGCCGGTAGGACTGAATGATGTTGCGGTGAGCGGAAAGCAAAATCTGTTGGCGTTTGCAGGCGCGGCAAATTTTTCGCAGGGCGGTGCGGCACTTGGAGTTATGCTAAAATCAAGAAATAAGGAGCTAAAGAGTGTGGCGGCGTCGGCAACGATTTCCGCGGCGCTGGTGGGGATCACGGAGCCTGCGATCTATGGCTGCAATCTTCGCCTGAAAAAGCCGATGATCTGTGCGATTGTCGGCGGTGCGATCGGCGGCGGAATTATGGGCATTGGAGGTGTTTACGGCGATGCGTTTGCCAATAACGGTGTGCTGACTGTTTTCTCTTATGCCGCATTTGGGATGAAGCCGTTTATTTTTTATTTGATCGGCTGCGGTGTCGCATTCTTTGGCGCGGCGATCTTGACTTATTTGATCGGCTTTGAGGATTTGGAGGATCAAAGACAGGAAGCTTTTCGTCAGAAGACGGAGAGGATTACCGACAAAGGGATAGAAACAGCATGGGAGATCACGGCTCCGGTAGAGGGAGAAGCGATTGCGTTAAGTGAGGTTGACGACGAGGTGTTTGCATCAGAAGCTTTGGGAAAAGGAATTGCGATACTTCCCCAAAAGGGAGAAGTCCTTGCGCCGGCGGATGGTACGGTTACTGTTATTTATCCGACCCTCCATGCGATCGGGCTAAGTCTTTCAAGTGGTGTTGAGCTTTTGATCCATGTGGGGATCGACACGGTGAAGCTGGAAGGAAAATATTTTAAAAAGTATGTAGAGGAAGGCGCCAAGATCAAGAAAGGCGAAAAAATCATGGGGTTTGATTTAGAGAAAATAAAAGCGGCAGGCTATGATCCGACGGTTATGGTTGTGGTTGGAAATACAAAAGACTATGAGACAGTGACCGGACTTACGGCGCGCCATGCAGATTCCGATACGCCTGTGATCAAGGTAGCAGCGGGAGAATAAACAAAGGTATGGCAGAGCAGAGATTTCATTTTGAAGCGTGTTGTGATAAAGAGAGAACTAATGGGAGGAAAGAACTTATGTCACATAGATTTCCAAAAAATTTTTTGTGGGGAGCATCCTCCTCGGCATTTCAAATCGAAGGAGGCTGGGAGGAGGACGGAAAGGGAATGACGGTCGCCGATCATAATTCCTTTCGGCGTTCCGCAAAGCAGGCAGACAGTAAGGTTGCCAGCGACTTCTATCATCATTGGAGAGAGGATATTGCCCTGATGAAGGAGCTGGGAATGCAGATCTATCGCTTTTCTTTGTCATGGGCGAGGATCATACCGGATGGAGACGGAGAGATCAACCGGGCGGGCATTGATTTTTACAGAAATGTCATTGACTGTCTAATGGAGCATGGAATAGAACCCTTCGTGACACTGTATCATTTTGACCTCCCCTATGCGCTGGTCGAAAAATACAATGGCTGGGAGGACAGGCGGTGTGTATATGCATTTGAGCGTTACGCGAAGCTGTGCTTTGCAGAGTTTGGCGAAAGGGTGAAATACTGGCAGGTCATCAACGAGCAGAATCTTATGATTCGCGTGGATGAGCGTATGAATATTGAGGAGACAGACGCGTGGAAGGCAGATAAGATGCGCGCGCAGATGGATTATCATATGTTTCTTGCAAACGCACTGGCGACAAGGGCGTGCCATGAAATGGTCAAGGATGGAAAAATCGGACCGGCGATTTCTTCCGCCTGTACCTATCCGTTGACAAACAAGCCGCAGGATGTGTGGGCGGCAAAGATGAATGACTGTATGAAGACGGATTACTGTCTGGATATGTATTATGACGGAAAATATCCGGGCTATTATATGCGCTATCTAAGAGAGCGCAATATCGTGCCAGAGATGCTTGCGGGAGACGAGGAGATTCTAAAGGCAGGTAAAATGGATTACATTGCCGTGAATTATTACCGTACGCTCTGTGCAAGCTATCTGCCGTCCGACGAGGAGCATCCTGTCGGAATGCGTGTATTTCGCGGCAACGAGGTAGATTTTGATCAGTACGGTTATTGCCGGGATGAAAAAAATGAGCATCTTGGGGCAAGCGAGTACGGGGCGCAGATTGATCCGATGGGCTTAAGGATCGTCCTGAATGATTATTACAGCAGATATCGTCTGCCGCTGCTCATCACGGAAAACGGACTTGGCGCTGCGGATGAATTGACAGAGGCGGGCGAGGTTCACGATTCCTATCGGATCGACTATATCAAAAAGCATCTGGAAGCCTGTGCATTGGCGATCGAGGATGGCGTTGCGCTGATGGGATATTCGGCATGGTCTTTTATGGACTTGCTGAGCTCGCATCAGGGCTTTCGGAAACGTTATGGTTTTGTCTATGTGAATCGTGACGATCATGACCTGAAGGATATGAGAAGAATAAAAAAGGACAGCTTTTACTGGTATCAAAATGTGATACGAACGAATGGAGATGAGCTGTAAAAGAGAAGTCAGACGAAGGAAAAGAAAAAATAGAACAAAAAATTGTAATTATGCACAGGGAAGTATGGGAGGTGATGAAATTCTCCAAGCAGGTGCTTGTCCAAGCAGGTGTGCAGGCGTCCTTTCAAAAGCTTAAAAATAGTGACAAAATAGTAAGAACTGGAGATTTCTTTTTTACGGAAGTTCCGATATAATATACGGATAAAAAGAATCTCGGATTCTTGGGGAAACAGCCGCACAGACGGCTGAATATCATTGGGGAAAAGGAGAAGAAACATGCAAAAAAAGAAATGGAGCAAACAGATCGTACCTGTTTTGGCAGCCGTAGTCCTGCTGCCGTATGGAGCCGCAACCGCAGAGGCGGCGCCGCCGGAAAATGGAAACTGGACATTGCTTCCGGCAGCTTCGGATGAGTTTGAGGGAACATCGCTGGATGCACAGAAATGGAATAATGGAATCTGGTATGATGTGACGACAGACCTTGCGTTTTGCCCGAATAACGTGTCGGTACGGGACGGAAACCTTGTACTGACGGCGAAGAAGGAAGATTATAACGGAAAACATTACACGGCGGGAGCGGTAGAGTCAAAGTTTGAGGTGCCGGGAACGGCAAGCTATGTGGAGGTACGCGCGAAGGCATTAGACAAAAATGCAAATGTGCTCAGTGCGATCTGGATGCAGTCGTCCCCGCTTACATGGGCGCTTAATCCGAATCCTGAGATTGACATTATGGAGACATTTGACTACACAAAAAGATGACAAGCACCCTGCATACATGGCGTCAGAACCCGTCGATTCATTTACAGATGGGAACAAATGGGTGGAACACGGGATTGGAAGACATCAGTGCGGATTATCACACCTATGCATTGGAGCGCAGAGACGGAAAGATGCGGTTTTATTTTGATGGAAAGCTGGCATGGGAGAGAAGCGGCATAGAGGATTCTTTTACAGAGCTGTCCCGTCATATGGTGCTTAGCCTGGAAGGGCATCTGGGCGCGCCGGTGGATGAGCACCTGCCGGGAGAATTTTTGATCGATTATGTCAGAACCTATTATGACAGTGATTTTATGAAGGCTCCGGCAGACGGCGTCTATCAGATCGTCAACAGACAAAGCGGAAAGGCGCTTGATATTCCAAGCAGCGAAGCGGGAAGCAAGGCGCAGATGGTGCAGAAGGATGCACAGAACGCAGGCACATGGAAGCTGCAAAAGCAGGAGGATGGTACATGGACGATGATCAGCAGTGTGAACGGATATTGTGCCGATTTGACGGCAGACGCATATGTGACGTCTAACGGAACGTCAGTGACACAGTATCCGTATCACGGCGAGTCCAATCAGAGGTGGTATCTGGTTCCGACAGAAGATGGGGCGTTTAAGATCATCTCTGCGCTTAGCGGAAAATCGCTGTGCGTCAAGGATGCTTCTATGCAGGAAAATGCTCCGATCATACAGTAGACATATGGCAATGACAATAGCGACACTAACGACGAATGGAAGTTTGTGCCGGTAAATTAATCAATAAACAAGGTGGAGAAAGAGAAGATGGCTGAGAAAATGAAAGTTGCGATCGTGGGACTTGGAAGCAGAGGACTTCAGGTATATGCGCCGATCATCGAACAGAATGCGGAGAAAATGGAGCTGGTTGCGGTCGCGGATATTCTGGAGGAACGAGTGCAGGAGGCAAAAGAGAGATACCATTTGAAGGAGGAAAACTGTTTTCACAGTGCAAAGGAGCTGCTGGAGGCGGAGCGCCTGGCAGACGTTATGTTTATCTGTACGCAGGATCGGGAGCATGTGGAGCAGGCGGTTGCAGCGATCAAAAAGGGCTATCATATTCTTTTGGAGAAGCCGGTTTCGCCGAATGCACAAGAGTGCGATTTATTATTAAAGACAGCGGAGCAATACCAAAGAAAGGTATGCGTCTGTCATGTACTTCGCTATACGCCGTTTTACAGCAAGATCAAGCAAATGCTCTCAGACGGTATGGTTGGACGGGGCATGAACATTCAGGCGCGGGAGGACGTTGGATTTTTCCATCAGGCGCACTCGTTTGTCCGCGGAAATTGGAGGGACGCAGACGAAACCAGCCCGATGATTCTTGCAAAGTGCTGTCATGATATGGATATTCTTGTCTGGCTGGCAGATTCCGGGTGCGAGCAGGTATCCTCTTTTGGAGACTTGTCATGGTTTCGGGAGGAAAATGCGCCGAAAGGAGCGGCAGCGTACTGCCTTTCGGGCTGTGCGGCAAAGGAAACCTGCCCGTATGATGCGGAAAAGATTTATATTTTTGATAAGAGCACGGGAGTGCGGCATGGCGCGGGCTGGCCGGCAAATACGTTTGTGCTCCACCCCGATGAGGATTCTGTCAGGGAAGCCCTAAAGGAAGGTCCGTATGGAAGATGCGTGTATCACTGCGATAATAATGTGGTCGATCATCAGGTCGTAAATCTGAAAATGAAAAACGGAATTACAGTCACATTTTCCATGTGCGCATTCAGCGCAACCTGCAATCGAACCATTAAGATTATGGGAACGATGGGGCAGATCGAGGGAGACATGGGGAAAAATATGATTTATTATACCCCGTTTGGCAAAGAGATGGAAGAAATTGATCTGACAAAGCTGACAGACGATTTCAGCGGACACGGCGGCGGAGATGTGCGAATGGTGCAGCAGGTCTGCGACTATATTATGGAGGGGACGAAAAGTCCCTCCATTACAGAGCTGGCAGTTTCACTGGAAAGCCATTATATTGCACTGGCGGCAGAGCGCTCAAGGCTACAAAACGGCTGCGCCGTAACGCCGCAAAATTAATCGCATTGGAATGGAGATTCATATGGGACAACAGTATCAGGGAATTTTAACAGAAAAAGAAGAATTTTTATATCCCGACAGCCCGCTTGCTGATCTTCCTGAGACATTGCACATCGCAATGGCGGCGAACGGAAAACCGGGGATTCAGCTCTTACTGCAGACAAATTCGCAAAACGTGCAGATGCGTCTGGAAGGAGAGGGATTTTTGGCAGAATGGTACGAGATGCGTGCGATTCCGGTCGAATATAATACAGGAGACGGAGAGAATCAGGGTGGGGCAATGGTTCTTATGGATCCTCCGGCAGAAAAACCCGGATATGCGACGAGAAAAGCGCCTTTTTTTGTCTATGACTGTCTGGAGTGCAGAGCGAATGGTAATATTTCGGTCAAGGATGGCAGGGCGGCGGTTTATTTTTGCCTGACGGCAGAGCGGGGCTTAAAGCCGGGCGAGCATACGGTATTCGTCAACGTGCAGATGGAGGAAGGCAGCTATCGGTGCCGGCTGACGGTGCGTGTATATGGCGTGCAGATTCCAGAAAACACCTTCTGGCTGACGAATTGGTTTTCCAAGGAAGCGATCTGCAGATTTCATGGGGTAAAAGAGGATACAGAGGCATATTTGCAGATGCTTCAAAAATATGTACAGGCGATGCGGAATATGCATCAAAATGTATTTTTTATCCAGTTGGACGAGAAGTGCGTAGTGTCAAGAGAGCCCTATCAGTTTGATTTTGAATACCTGACACCGGAGATTTCCTGCTTTTTTGATGCCGGTATGCAGTACATGGAATTGGGAGTTTTGCTGGATCGCGGTTTTTTGGCGGACGGTACGCCCAATATGTATACAGACTGCTTCACCTGTACGATGGCAAAGGATGTTCCGGTCGATTCCGTGGAAGGCTATGAGATCACGGTGCGGTTTGTGAAAAGTCTTGCCGCATATTTAAAGGCGCATGGCTGGGAGGAGAAGGTGCTGTTTCATGTACATGACGAGCCGGATATTCATTATAAGGATAGGCAAGCACTGGATGCAAGAAGGCGGCAATATTATCTGGCGGCAGGAATTTTAAGAAAATATATTCCGCAAATCCGTATCATTGAAGCCGTAGACTCGGCAGAATTTTATGGAGGAATTGACATCTGGGTACCGGGAACGGCAGGATATGAAAAGCGGAAAGCGGAGTTTGATAAGCTGATCGAACTCGGAGAAACGGTATGGACGTATGTCTGCTGCGGGCCGGAGGGATACTGGCTGAATCGCTTCCTGGATTTTGCGCTATTGAAAGGACGGCTATTGTTCTGGGGCTGTGCGAAAAACAGGATTTCGGGATTCCTGCACTGGGGGCTCAATCAGTTTCCACAGGATATGAACCCGTATGAGGGAACGAGCTGCCCGAATCACACGGGAATCGGAACAAACTTCCCGTGCGGCGATTCATTTCTTCTGTATCCGGGAGCGGATGGACCGAATCTTGGCATGCGCATGGAAGCACAGCGGCGAGGCGCCGAGGATGCGGCGCTGTGGCAGCTTTTGCGCGAAAAAGACAGCAGACTGCACGATGAGTTGATCGGAACAGTATTTACCAATAATGAAACCTATGACGATGATCCGGTAAAGTTTCAAGAGGTGTATGAAAAATTGCTGGAGGCGTTGGAGTAAGATGTCTTTGAAGGGGCAGTCTTTGTGCGTATCACAAGGACTGCCCCTTGTTGACATAAGAGCGGCTCGCAAAGCGTGCCGCTCGTTGGCTTTATTCATAAGTGATGAGAAAGACCTTTTCGGCAAGAAATTCCCCGGAGGGCTGCTGTTTGCCATAGACGGCAACCGAGGACTGGCTTTTTAAGTCGTCGCGCGTGGCATCAGAATAGGATGCTTTTCCGGTTTCTGTGTTTAGGGATGCCTTCCGGAAGCTGCAAGCTTCTCCGTATACGATAGAAATGCTGCTGCCTGCGGCGGCAGAAGGGTCTGCGGCGGCTATGCTGGACGTGCCGTCCTCGCTTTGTGTCAGCGGGGAGAGGGAAAAGCCGTTCTCCGAAAGCGCAGCAACGTCTCCGAGCATATCTGCTGAATCTAAAAATGCTGAGGCGTCCGCGGGAGGCGCTTCCGTACTGTCAGCAGCGGGCGTATCGGCTGATGTGTCTGTGTTTGCCGGCATGTTGTCTGCTGTCTGGGTGTCTTGTTCCGGCTTGGGCATCTGGGGCGAGGGGTGCTCGCTTTTTGCCGGTGCGGTCTGTGCGCTGGTTTGGTTTGACTGCATCTCGGCAGTGGGTGTTTCTCCCGTGCCGCCGCACCCGATGAGACTGACTGTGCACAGCAGTATGGCTGCGCTTGCTGCAAATTTTGTGTGTTTCATTTGAACTTCCACCTTTCCTGAATTGTGACAGATTGCTGTCATCGCGCTTATCTTAGTCTGAAAACGCTTAAAATCTTCTGGAAGTAATCTTGAATTTTGGGAGGGGGTTTCAAGATAAGGAGAAGCCATGCTGCCCGCACTTGACGGCATAACCACATTATGATAGAATAACAGGAAACTGGCGAGAATCATTCTTATTCAAAGCCACAAACAAGATTGATAGAATGGAGATAAGGATTATGGAGAGAATTCAGACATTACAGACACGTAACTTATGTGAGAGTGCAGAGAACGGCGGCTGCGGCGAGTGCCAGACGTCTTGTCAGTCTGCATGTAAAACAAGCTGTGGCGTGGCAAACCAGTCTTGTGAGAATAAGTAAGAACAGGCAATAGAACAATGAAATGCTGTTAAGGATGCGCATCCGTATTCCGGGAGGAATCCTCCTGAATATCGGGTGCGCTTGGCATTTATATAAGAAAGTAAAAAAGCGTATATTGCCAATAGAAAAGGAGAAACTGCATTGGTACATCAATACAAATTAAACGGTTATAACATGGTTTTAGACACCTGCTCCGGCGCGGTGCATGTGGTGGATGAGATTGCGTATGATATGATCGCGCTGTATCCGACGCATACAGCCGACGAGATCGTGGCGCAGATGCTTGAAAAATATCAGGGGCGTGAGGATGTCACCGAGGAGGAGCTGCGCCTTTGCATGGAGGATATTCAGGGCTTGGCAGAGAGCGGGCAGCTCTATACGGAGGACACCTTTGAGCCGCTTGCGGGAACCTTTAAGGAGCGCGCAGGAAATGTTGTTAAGGCGCTTTGCCTGCATGTGGCGCATACCTGTAATCTGAACTGCTCCTACTGCTTTGCAAGTCAGGGAAAGTATCATGGCGAACGGGCGCTGATGACCTTTGAGGTTGGTAAGCGGGCGCTTGATTTTCTGATTGAAAATTCGGGCAGCAGGCGAAACCTAGAGGTGGATTTTTTTGGCGGAGAGCCATTGATGAACTGGGATGTGGTAAAGAGACTCGTGGAGTATGCACGTTCCATAGAAGGTGCGCATAACAAAAAATTCCGCTTTACCTTAACGACAAACGGAATGCTGATCGATGACGATGTGATCGCGTTTGCCAATCGGGAGATGAGCAACGTTGTCTTAAGTCTTGACGGACGCAGGGAGATACATGACAGTACCCGTGTAGACTATGCCGGAAACGGAAGCTATGATGTCATCGTGCCGAAGTTCCAGAAGCTGGTTCAGGCGCGCGGTAATAAAAATTATTACATACGCGGCACGTTTACGCATGCAAATCCTGATTTCACAAAGGACGTATTCCATATGGCGGATCTGGGCTTTACAGAGCTTAGCATGGAGCCGGTCGTAACTGAGCCGGGCGATCCAGCAGCGCTTACTCCCGAGGATATTGAGATCGTCAAGGAGCAGTATGAGATTCTTGCAAAAGAGATGCTCAAGCGCAAAAAAGAAGGACGTGGCTTTACCTTCTATCACTATATGATCGATCTTACGGAAGGACCGTGTATTTATAAGCGCATTTCCGGCTGCGGTTCGGGAACGGAATACATGGCGGTGACGCCGTGGGGAGACCTCTATCCCTGTCACCAGTTTGTCGGAGACGATAGCTGCAAGCTGGGAGACATCTGGAACGGCGTGACGAACACAGACCTTCGGGGAGAATTTAAAACCTGTAACGCCTATGCAAGAGAGGAATGCGCCTCCTGCTGGGCGAAGCTTTACTGTTCCGGCGGCTGTTCTGCAAACGCTTATCACGCGACGGGTACGATCCGCGGCGTCTATGAGCCGGGATGTGATCTGTTCAGAAAGAGAATAGAGTGTGCGATCATGATGAAGGCTGCCGAGGCGGCAGACAACGGAGAAGCGCAGCATGCAGACGCCGATCGCTGATTTTGTCAGGGCATATGCAAAAGCGGATGGCGCTCGTTTTCATATGCCGGGGCATAAGGGAAAGCCTTTTCTCGGCTGTGAGCCGTATGACATCACAGAGATTACGGGAGCAGATGCTCTTTATGAGGCGGAGGGAATCATAGCGGAGAGCGAGAAAAATGCGGCCAAGCTGTTTGGGACAAGGGCGACCTTCTATTCCACGGAGGGATCCAGCCAGTGCATCCGGGCGATGCTTTTTCTGGCTGTCCGGGGCTGGCAGGGGAGCGGCAGACCATATGTGATCGCGGCGCGAAATGCGCACAAGGCATTTTTGTACGCGGCAGCTCTTTTGGATATTGATGTTGTTTGGCTGTATCCGAAGAAGCTGCATGCGCTGTGCAGTTGTCAGATTTTGCCGGAGCAGCTTGCGGCAGTGTTAAGCGGACAAAAGCAGCCTCCGGCAGCAGTCTATGTCACAAGCCCGGATTATCTCGGAGGGCAGCTTGCGTTAGGGGAACTGGCAAGGATATGTCACCGCCACGGAACGATACTGGCAGTTGATAACGCGCATGGCGCTTACCTTCACTTTATGGAGGAGCGCACACACCCCATGGACGTCGGGGCGGATATTTGTTGTGATTCTGCGCATAAAACGCTTCCGGTGCTGACGGGCGGGGCGTATTTACATATTGCAAAAACAGCTCCAAAGCAGCTTGGAGAGGAAGCCAGACAGGCGTTGGCGCTGTTTGGCTCCACCAGCCCGTCTTATCTGACGCTTGCCTCTTTGGATTTGTGCAACGCATATCTGGCAGAGTATTATCGCAAACGGCTGTTAGATACGATGGAAAGCCTTACAAAGCTGCGCGGTCTGTTAAGGGGAAACGGTTGGCGGATAGAGGAGAGCGATCCGTTAAAGCTGACGGTGCGTATGCCGGATGAGGACGTTCGTTTCAGACTGATGGAGCGGCTGCGCAGAGCGGGAATCGCGTATGAATATGCCGATACGGAATATCTTGTTTTTATGGTGACGCCGGAAAATGACAGCGCGGACTATGAAAGACTGCTGGCGGCAATTGGGAGAAATGAGGCGCCTTATCAGGACAAAAAGGAGTGGAGTCCCGTGTCATGCAGACAGGTCTGTTCCGTGCGGGAGGCGTTTTTTGCACCGCAGGAGCGGGTGAAAACAGAGTGCGCCATCGGGCGTGTCTGCGGGGCGCCGTCGGTGGGCTGCCCTCCGGCAGTGCCGATCGCTGCAGCGGGAGAGCTTATTGATGAAAATGCGGCTGCATTGTTGAAATATTATGGGAATGATACGGTAGTGGTTCTGCGGTGATCCGCAAAACCTTTGCCGTATTTTTATTTTTTGCTAAGGAAAAGGGGAAAATAACCGATATAAAAATTAGAAAATTTATTTGAGATAGAAGAAAGGAGATGCCATTATGCGTATAGAGGCTTATAGTCAGGTGGCGAAGGTTTATGGGGCAAATCAGACGGTGGGAAAGACGAGCGCGTCAAAGACGGCGGCAGGACGTGATGAAGTCCAGATTTCCTCATTTGGTCATGATTATCAGGTTGCAAAGCAGGCAGTCGCAGACACTCCCGATATGAGGCAGCAGCGTGTTTCGGAAGTTGCAGCAAAGGTAAATTCCGGCAGATACGAGGTTTCCGCAGAGGATTTTGCGGCAAAGCTTTTAGATAAATATCGGTCATTTATGATATGATCGGATGAACAGACGCATGAGAGAAGTGAGGAAAGATTGTGGCTAGTTTGATGCAGGAGCTTTTAGAGGTCCTAGAGGAAGAAGAAAAGCAATACCGGAATTTGATCGTATTGAATGATACAAAGAGAGATGCCGTGATCAAGCCGGATCTTGAGGCGCTTGGCAAGGTGACGGCACAGGAGCAGGAGCTGGCGAGTCTGCTGCTGAATCTTGCGAATAAGCGGGGCGGTATCTTAAACGATATGGCGATCGTGCTTGGCAAGGAGCCGGGGGATATGACGATTCAAAAGATGATCGGTTATCTGGAAAGCCAGCCGGAGGAACAGCGGGTGCTGGCGGAGCGCAGAGACAGGCTTTTAGAGGTCGGCAGTCAGCTTAAGCTTATGAATGCGCAGAATGAGGCGCTGCTAAGGCAGGCGCAGGAAATGGTAGAGTTTGATCTTACGCTGCTGCGGAGTATGCGGCAGGCGCCGGAGACGGCGAATTATGATAAAAATGCTTACAATACGGGAGAATTGCTTGGCGGCAGCGGCTTTGACGCGAAGCAATAGAAGGAGGAAAACACATGGCAAATGGTTTTGGAAGTCTGTATGTTGGAGCTTCCGGCTTACAGAATAGCCAGAATGCATTAAATACGACTGCGAACAATCTGGCAAACGTAGATACAAAAGGGTATGTCAGACAGCAGGTCTTATTTGCAGATCGGGATTATATTACCTTTAATACGACGGCGGCGATCAGCAAACAGCAGTCGGGACTTGGTGTTCAGATCGCAGATGTCGTGCATTCCAGAGACTTCTTTCTGGATCGCGCGTATCGTACGTCGGCAGGACGGCAGGCGTATTACCAGGCGACCTATGACACGGCGTTAGAGGTAGAGACCTATTTTCAGGAATTGGAGGGGCAGACCTTCCAGAGTTCCATGGAAGATTTCTGGGTATCGTTTCAGGAGCTTTCCAAAGCGCCGGGCGACAGTGTCAATCAAAATCTTGTGATTCAGAAGGCGCAGTTGTTCCTGCAGAGGGCGGGAAGTGTATACGATGGTTTGAAAGACTATCAGCATAATATCAATACACAAATATCGGATCATATTGACAGGGTCAACGAGCTTGGCAAGACGATTCACGAGTTGAACCTTGAGATTCAAAAGGTGGAATCGGGCGGTCTGGAAACTGCCATGACGCTGCGTGATGCCAGGGACCTTGCGCTTGACGAATTGTCCTCTCTCGTGGAAGTCGAATATCATGAGACAGACAACGGAAGTGTTAAGGTCAGCGTAGAGGGCGTAGAGTTTGTGGATGAGATCACCTATCATCCGATTGAGAAAAAGTACGATGAGATCACCGGTTTTATCACACCTTATTGGGGGTATCTCTCTGATGCGGATCGCGGAAAGTATGTCGATGTCTTTGAGTTTAAGACGGAGATTTCCACTGAGAACGAGAACGACATGGGCAAGCTGAAGGCTCTGGTCCTCTCCCGCGGCGATCATGTGGCGAACTATACAGATGTTGCCGGTATGGATAAGGAGACGTTCAACAAGACAACGGGAATGTCGATCATGCTTTCGGCACAGGCGGAGCTGGATCAGCTCATACACGGAGTTGTCACGGCGTTGAATGATCTGCTGAGCCCGACGGTGGCGGCTGGAGAAAAGATTAAGGAACTCGCCGGTGCCAATGCAACAACTCTGACGGTCACACTCCCAGACGGCAGCCAGAAGACGATTGACGCCAATACGAAGATTTTGGATGCAGACAACTGTGCTGTCGGCAGTGATGGCAAACTTCCGCCGCAGGAGCTGTTTGTGCGTGTCGGAGCAGAGCGATATACAACGGCGACCTATAGGGATCAAAATGGTAAAGAACATACTATTTATATCTATAATGAGGAAGACCCGACAGACCCATCGAAGCAATACACGATTGACAGCTTAAAGGTCAATGAGAAGCTGATCGAGCAGGAGAACTTGCTGCCGCATTTGACGCAGAAAGATAGCAAGGTTGATTATGAGCTTGGGAAAAAGCTTGCCGCTATATGGGATAAGGAGCTGCTTGTCCTGAATCCGAACGATACGAAGCCTTGCAGCTTTAAGGATTATTATGGTGCAATGGCAGGCGAGATGGCAACGATCGCAAACGTTTATGGGGCTACGGCATCCAGTCTGGAAGGAACGGTTTCGGCTGTCAATAATCAGAGACAGCAGGTGATCGGTGTTTCGTCCGACGAGGAATTGACCTACATGATCAAATTCCAGAATGCCTATAATGCGTCCAGTCGGTTCATTAATGTCGTTGATGAAATGATTGAGCATTTGATTACGAAATTAGGATAAGGAAAGAGGTATTGCTATGCCATCTACATTTTTTGGATTAAATATTGCATCGTCGGGCATGAGCGCTTATCAGGTGGCGTTAAATACGACGGCGAACAACATATCAAATCTGCGTACGCCGGGGTACACGAGGCAGCAGGCGAACCGCGTGGCGTCGGATGCGCTCCGCGTACATGCAAAATACGGAAGTGTCGGTACGGGAGTGACGACAGTTTCGATCAAGCAGGTGCGGAACTTTTACTTTGATACGAAATACTGGCAGAATCAGTCTTCGGTCGGTCTTTTTGATACAAGACTTGGATATTTGTCACAGATTGAGGATTATTTTATTGATGATGCATCATCCAAAGGCTTTTCAACCATACTGAATACAATGTTTAATGATTTGGATACCTTAAAAAGTCATGCATCGGATATAGATGTCCGTAAGCAGTTCATTGGAAGCTCTCAGAATCTTGCGACATATTTTAATAGTCTGTCAACGGGATTAAGCTCCCTGCAGACGACCACGAATGAGGAGATCAAGGCAACGGTCATGAATATCAATGCGATCGCGGAAAAGATCGCAACCTTAAATGATCAGATCAATACGCTTGAGATACAGGGTGGTTATGCGAATGAGCTACGTGACCAGAGAGCGCTTTTGATCGACGAGCTTTCGGCAATCGTACCGACTGAGGTTGAGGAGATCCCTGTCAGAAATTCCAACGATCCTGATATGCCGTTGGGCGCTAACTATTATACGGTAAAAATCGGCGGACAGGTGCTCGTCAGCACGAAAGACTACAATCAGTTGCAGTGTGTAGCGCGTGAGGAAAAGGTCAACCAGTCGGATATCGAGGGACTTTACGATATTAAGTGGGAAAAGACAGGCAATACCTTTAATGCAGGCGCGAGCTCCATGTCAGGCTCTCTCAAGGCGTTATTTGATATCCGGGACGGGAATAACGGGGAGAACTTCAAGGGTACAACGCAGGTCATTGGCGGAAAGCAGATTAAGGTGACGAATCCTTCGATCACATCGATCGAGGCGCTGACGCTTCCCGAAAGCGGGATGCTTACCATTAACGGAAAGCAATACAGCTATTCGAGTTTTAGTTTTGAACAGGATAAGGACGGAAGCATTACATCTTATACGTTTGAACTGAAAGAAACCTTAAGCGTGCAGGAGCAGGGCAAGGTGGACGGCAGAACGGCATCTGTCGGAACATCTGTTGACTCTATGGGTATTCCGTACTATATGGCGCAGATGAACCAGTTTCTGCGCAGCTTTGCAAAGGCATATAATGACATTCATCATACCGGTGTGGATTTGGATGGCAATAAGACAGATAATTACGCATTCTTTACGGGAAAAGACCCTGTGACAGGTAAGGAATATAAATTTGATGGTTTAGATGCGAATGGAAAACCAGGAACGGGCTCTGGTGTAGACAGTTATTACAAGCTGACAGCATCGAATATCTGTGTATCTGACATCTGTAAGGATGATCCGAGAAAGCTGTCTACAACGACGGATATTGCGGGGGAACATGGTCCTGATGCTTATGAGCTGGTTGAAAAGCTTGCGAAGTTAAAGAGTGAAGTGAAGCTTTATCGCGGAGGTACGGCAGACGGCTTTTTAAAGTGTATGATTTCCGATATTTCCATTGATACACAGGAGAGCGAGATATTTGCAAAGAATTTCCAGAATATTGGAAAAACGATTGAAAATCAGCGTGCCTCTGTCTCCGGTGTAGATGAGGATGAGGAAGCATTGGATCTGATCAAGTTCCAGAACGCTTACAATTTATCATCGAAAATGGTTTCTGTCATGTCTGAGATTTATGACAGGCTGATCCTGCAGACAGGTGTATAGGAGGAGAACAATGCGTATCACAAATAACATGATGTTAAATAATTCCATGAACAATATCAATGGAAATAAAATAAATGTCAACAATATGAATAATCAGATGTCTTCTCAGAAGAAGATCCAAAGACCTTCGGAGAATCCGGTCATTGCAATCCGTTCCCTGCGTCTGCGCAGCGATTTGAGCGAGATTGATCAGTATTATGAGAATAATATTCCCGATGCGGAGTCATGGCTCGATGTTACGGGAACAGCGATCAAAAATATGAATTCGATCCTTACAGACATCAGAGAGCTTTGCATCCGCGGTGCCCAGGATTCCCTGACCGCAGACGACCGAAATACGATTTTGACACAGCTTGAGAAGCTGCGCGATCAGGTTTATGCGGAGGGAAATGCAGAATATGCAGGACGTACCGTATTTACCGGCTACCATACAGATAAGAAGCTGACCTTTACGGAAAATGAGAAGAATACTTCCTATGATATTACACAGTCGTTTGGCTTTGGAAATATTGAGGAGCATCGCTATTACAGTGGTGACGTAAAGGTTCCGGCAACAAAGGATGAAGTGCAGAAGAATCCGATTCAGGACCCGAAGGAAGCGACGTTTGACAGAATTCGCTTCGGTTATGAAGGGATTGACGGGATTAAGGATAAAAATGGAAATCTTCTGGACGCAAACGGTGCTAACGGTGCGATAAGCTATACAAAGGCAGACGGAAAAACTGCTGATGTAAATGTTACTGTCTACGATACCTTTGAGGATTGGGCAAAGGCAAACAATGGTGAGTACAAGATTCCAGAGCAAAATGGTCAGCAAAACGCAGTCTTTATCAAAGAGTCGGGTGAGATGATCCTCGGTAAAAATGCTTCTGATGAAATGCGCAAGGGTAAGGCGACCTTGAATGTCGATTACACAAAGACAGGGTTTGATAAAGGTGAGCTGCGTCCAGAGTATTATTATAACTGTACGAATAAGACAGACGCTCAAAATCCGGTTCAGTATGTGAAGTATGACAAGAACGGTAAGGAGATAGAGCAGAATATTGATTACATCGTATCTGCCGGTCAGTCACTGACAGTGAATACGGCTGCCTCCGATGTGTTCGATTCCTCGCTGTACAGGGATATTGATGAAATGATCGAGGCGGTGCGCGGTGCGCAGGAAGCCAATGATAAGGTCACAAAGATCAAGGATATGATGAAGCAGGAGCAGTATTCCGATGACGCATCACAGAAGAAGCTGGCAGAATGGTTAAAGGCAGCCGAGAAGGAGTGTGATTATGCAGACGATAATATGCAGAAGCTTTATAACAGCTATATCGGACACTGCGATAAATATCTGCAAAAGGTGAATCTTGCCAATACGGATCTGGGAAGCAAGGGACAGAGTCTGGAGTTGACAAAGAGTCGTATGTCAAGTCAGCAGACAACGGTAGAAACCTTAACCTCCAGAAATGAAAACAGGGATCTTTCCGATATTATCATTGACTATACGGCGGCATACGGCGCCTATGAGGCGTCTCTTCAGGCGGCAGCCAAGGTAAATCAGAATACATTACTGAATTTTATTTAAGGAGAAGGTCAGATGAAAGCAGATACCAGACTTTTTGGTGAGATAGACATTGCGGAGGATAAGATCATCACGTTGGAGAATGGGATGATCGGACTGCCGGAATATCAGACATTTGCCCTCATTTTTGATGAGGCTTCAGAGAAGAAGGCTTCTGTCATGTGGCTTCAGTCAATGGACGACCCCCAGACGGCATTCCCTGTGATGCAGCCGAACCTGGTAAAAGAGGATTATAATCCGACCGTAAACGACGAAATGCTCTCGCCGCTTGGTGCGCTGACAGACGAGAATACATATATATTGGTGACATTGACCGCGCGGCCGGACATAACGCAGACGTCTGTCAACCTGAAAGCGCCGATCATCATCAATACAGACACAAAAAAGGGCTGCCAGATCATCATTGACGGAGATTATCCGGTCAAATACAGAATCTATGAGGCGGCAAAGGGAAAAAAGAAAGCGGAGGTCTGACAGATGCTGGCACTGACAAGAAAAAAAGGCGAATCTCTGGTCATCAATCATAACATTGAGATTACGCTACTTGAGATTCGGGGAGATCAGGTGAAGATCGGGATCACGGCGCCAAAGGAGGTGCCGGTTTACCGTAAGGAGGTCTATATCCAGATTGAGGAGGAGAACCAGGCGGCTCTGAATGCGGAAGCAGTGGAGGCACTTAAGAATCTTTTCTGAAAACGGTTAATAAAAGAGCGGGTTTCGCCGATATATGACATAGAAAAGATGACGCTCAAATATCAAATATCACACGGAGGTGGTAAGCAATGGGAATTGAAAAAGTAGCAGGAAGCAGCGCAGTGCCGTATCAGGGAAGTGCGGCAGCGCCCGGAATAGAAGCGCCGGCAGCGCCGGGAGTAGAAGCGCCAAAGCCGGTTGCCGATGCAGGAACAGAGGATGCGGGAAGACGTGCAGAGGAATTGATGAATCATAAGCAGCTTAAGAATGCAGTGAGTGATTTAAATAAGCAGCTCAAAAATACTGAGGCTGTTTTTGGGGTTCATGACAAGACAAATCGCATCACCATTAAGATCGTTGACAGGACGACAAAAGAGGTGCTCAAAGAGTATCCGCCGGAGCAGACCTTAGACATCATTGCAAAGGTCTGGGAGATTGCGGGACTCCTTGTGGATAAGAAATTATAAGCACGTTTACAAAATCAGGAAAGGAAGGAATAACATATGCCAATTCGTATTACAGGATTAAATTCAGGTCTGGATACCGAAGCGATCATATCGGCGCTGGTATCTTCGTATGATTACAAAACAGAGAAGTATAAGAAAGCACAGACAAAGCTTTCCTGGAAGCAGGAGAAGTGGAAAGACTTAAATTCAAAGATTTATAGTTTTTATAATGCAGTCGGAAATCTGCGTTTCAGTAATGCGTATGATTTAAAGACGACCACCAGCTCCGACAGCAGTAAGGTGACAGTCAGTGCGGGAAGCAATGCGCCGAACGGTACGCAGAAGCTGAATGTGCTTCAAGTTGCACAGGCAAGCTCCATGACGGGTGGAAAGCTCACAAGAACTGATAGCAAGTCGGTAACAGGTTCTACAAAGTTGTCGGAGCTTGGCTATAGCAGCGGAGCCACTGAAATAAAGGTAACCGTGGGGGGTAAGGAACAAAAGATTCAAGTAACTGGTGAGACAACGGTCGATCAGTTTGTTGGTCAGTTAAAGGATAAAGGTCTTAATGTCAACTTTGATGAAAAAAACCAGCGTATTTTTGTAAATGCAAAAGAGACCGGAAGCGCAGGCGACTTTAAGATAGAGGATGCAAGCGGAAAAAATGTTTTGGATGTGTTGGGGCTTAGTACGAGTAAAGCCACGATGGTAAAAGGGCAGGATGCTAGGATTAAGCTGAATGGCGTGGAATATACCAGTTCATCGAATTCATTTTCTATCAATGGATTAAATCTTACCGTACAGGGTGTGACCGGTGACGGAGACAATAACGCAGTTACAATCACAACGAATACGGATACACAGGGAATTTACGATAAGGTGAAGGATTTCCTGACCCAGTACAATTCTCTGATCAACGAGATGACATCGCTTTTCAATGCGCCTACGGCAAAGGGATATGAGCCGTTGTCAGAAGAAGAAAAGAAAGCAATGTCTGAGAAAGAGGTGGAACAGTGGGAGCAGAAGATCAAGGATTCCCTGCTTCGTCGCGATGACAGCTTGGAGAGCGTGCTTAGCGCGATGACATCTTCCATGAGTCAGGGTGTCGAGATTGACGGTAAGAAGTATTATCTGTCCAGCTTTGGTATCAATACGATGAGTTATCTGAACGCACCTGCTAATCAGCAGAATGCGTACCACATTGATGGGGATCCGGATGATGCTACATCAGCGGGAAAGCCGGATAAGCTGATGGCAGCGATCAATTCTGATCCTGATGCGGTGGTAGGTTTTATGCAGAAAATGGCGGAAAATCTGTACAACGCGATTGATGAGAAGATGAAGTCCACAAGCTTAAGAAGTGCTTATACAGTCTACAATGATAAAGAGATGGCTTCGGAGTACAGCGATTACACAAGCATCATTAAGAAGTGGGAGGAGCGTCTGCAAAGGCAAGAGGACTATTATTATAAAAAGTTTGCGGCAATGGAAAGCGCATTGTCGAAGATCAACAGTCAGGCAGGAGCTTTTGGAAACATGCTTGGAGGCTGATAAACACAATATTTTATTTTTAGCACACCTGTCAAAATATGCAGGTGTGCTAAAGTTGTTGAAAAACATGGAGGATAAAGAATGCTAGCGAATCAGGGATATGCGGCGTATGCCAATAATAAAATAATGACAGCATCACCGGCGGATCTTACACTTATGCTGTATGAGGGGGCGATCAAATTCTGTAATCTTGCACTCGATGGGGTTGCAGAGAAGGATATTCCGAAAGCACACAAGAATATTATGAAGGTGGAGCGCATTATCGAGGAGTTTCAGATCACCTTGGATCATAAATATCCTGTTGCGGAGGATTTTGACAACGTGTATTCTTATCTGATGATGCGTTTGCGCGAGGCAAATGTGAAGAAGGACAGTGAGATCCTTGAGGAGGTGCTTGGGCATCTCCGTACGATGCGCGATACATGGAAAGAGGTTATGCGGTTGGCAAAATCGGAGAAGAATTAAGAGGATGCCGAGGGAGTGTTTATGGAAAAGAATCAATATATTCCGGTTATGATCCAGAGCTTAAAGAAGAAAAACGAGATATTGGATGTCATTATAAGCCTAAATCAGCAGCAGCGGGAGGAATTGGAAAATCCCGCATTAGATCCGGATGACTTTGACCTGACTGTCGAGAAGAAGGCAAAGCAGATCGAGGAGCTGGAGCGGCTGGATGCCGGATTCGGGGAGCTCTTTGAGCGTGTGCGGGGAGAATTAAACGGTAATCGGCAGACATATTGCGAGGAGATTGCCACAATGCAGGAACTGATCCGCTTGCTGACGGGAAAAAGCGCAGATATCCGTGCGCAGGAGCAGCGTAATAAGGAGCTGATGACCCGCAAATTTGCAGCGGTGCGTAAGCAGGTCAAAGAAGTCAGAAAGAGTCAAAAGATCGTCAATCAGTATTATAAAAATATGATGAAAACAGTGTATATCGAGCCGCAGTTTACGGACAAAAAGAAATAAAAAGAAAAAATTTTATTTTTCCTATAAAGTATCGGACAAACCGGCCGATATATACTATAAGTAAACAAGATTATCATTGTTACTTGCGGTTTGTGACCTAACGGAGCGTACGGCCGGAGATGGTACAGATCGGATTACAACAACTTTTGCAGCATGGATGCTGCAGTAAATTCAAGGAGGAAAATTATTATGGTAATTCAGCACAATCTTACAGCAATGAACTCTAACAGAATGTTAGGTATCACAACAAAGCAGCAGGCAAAGCAGTCTGAGCAGTTGGCTTCCGGTTACAGAATCAACCGTGCAGCTGATGATGCAGCAGGCTTGACAATTTCTGAGAAGATGAGAAGCCAGATTCGTGGATTGAACAGATCATCCGCAAATGCACAGGACGGTGTTTCCTTAATTCAGGTGGCTGAGGGTGCGTTAAACGAGGCTCACTCTATCTTACAGAGAATGAACGAGCTTGCAACGCAGGCAGCAAATGATACCAATACATCTGCTGACAGAGTTGCTATTCAGAAAGAAATTGATGCTCTTACCAAGGAGTTGGATCGTATTTCTTCTACAACCCAGTACAACACGATGAACGTGTTGAATGGAACTTTTACGAAAAAGCAGCTTCAGGTAGGTGCGTTAAAGGGTCAGACTATTACCATTAATATCAAGTCTATGAGTGCAGCTTCCCTCGGTATCAAAGTAGGTAATGGTGCAAACAATACTGTATCAACAAATAAGAGTGCAGGTGTCGCTATGGATACATTCCAGAAGGCTATTTCTAGAGTATCCGGCATGCGTTCTGATCTTGGTGCTATCCAGAACAGATTAGAGCATACGATTGCAAACTTAGATAACGTTACTGAGAATACACAGGCTGCAGAGTCTCGTCTGCGTGATACAGATATGGCTTCTGCTATGGTTGACTACAGCAAGAACAATATCCTTGCTCAGGCAGGTCAGTCCATGCTTGCACAGGCAAATGCATCTAAGCAGGGAATCCTTACATTATTACAGTAATCAGAGCGTAGCTTAGTGAGAAAATTAAAAAATAAAGTCGACAGTACTGTCGACTTTATTTTTTTGAAGAAAGCATGGGGTAGGGAAAGTGACAGAACAGATACAAAAGGCAGAAAGTTTATTGGAGAAGCTGCAGAAAGTGATCTTGGAGCTGCGCCAGAATCAGGAGCATGCAGTGGCGCATACGACGGAAATGCTGCCGGAGCTGGTGCAGATTTTTCAGGCACTGCTTGCAATGGCAGAAACTCAGAAAGAAGATGTGGAGATACCGACAGATATTCTGCTGCAGCAGCTGGAGAATTTTGAGCAGTTCTATAGGCAGGGAGATATTGTGCAGCTGGCAGATACGCTGCAGTATGAGATGAAAGAAACGGTTTCCTTTTATCTTGAAATTTTAAAAAGTATGGAGCAGAAATAGATGTGGAATGAAATAGAAAAAAGAAGTATACAAGCGGCTCTGGAAATGCAGACAATGGTGACAGAGCAGGATTTTGTGAATGCTTATCAAAATAGAGGAAGTGGAAATGTTGTCACTTTAGAAGATGTTTCTGCGAGAGGAGAGCAGATATTGGCGGTTCAGCAGGAAGATGCTGTCTGGTATCTGCAGAGCCGTTATAACGCTAATAGTGCAGCCGGGCAGTGGGCAGAGCAGATTCGGGAAAGTGTAGGGAATAATTCGGTTATCATTGTGTTCGGCTTTGCAGATGGCAGCTATGTACGGGAACTACTGAAATATAATGAGAAAGCACAGGTTCTTATCTATGAGCCCTGTGCGGAAATCTTTTGGCAGGTATGCGGACGTACCGAGGTTGCAGAATTGCTTGAGGCGGAACGTGTGCATCTGTTTATTCAGGGAATTAGTGATAGCTTGTTTTTTGCTTATTTGGGAGAGTGCGTTAATTATGCAAATTTTCGACTGGTAGAGATGTGTGTGCTGCCGAATTATGATCGTTTGTTTGCCGAGTCTTATCGTAATTTGCTCGATCAGCGCTTGTTTGCAGCCAAGCAGCTTATTTTCAGCCGCAATACAGAGATTATATATGGAATGGAATATGTTCATAACGTCATGGGTTTGGCGAAAGATGTTGTAGAACAATATTCAATTGTGCAGTTGAAGGATGTTGTAAAGAAAAAGGGGCTTTCCGGTATGCCAGCAGTGCTGGTTTCTGCGGGACCGTCACTGGATAAGAATATTGACCAGTTAAAGGAAATTCAGGATAATGTCTTTATTATGGCAGTGGATACGGCGCTAAACTCTGTATTGGCACATGGAATCATGCCGGATATGACGATTACGATAGACGGTCATAAGCCGCTCACGTTGTTTGAAGATGAACGGATCAATGACATTCCAATTGCTGTCAGTCTGGGTTCCAATGAAAAGGTGATCCGACAGAGCCGGGCGAGCCGCTTTTATGAGTTGAGAGAGGAGGAATATCTGGGGATTCTCTACGGGAAACTTGATAAACCGGTGCAGGGACTGCCAACCGGTGGTTCGGTTGCAAATAATGCGTTATCGTTGCTTGTGTTGATGGGGTTTGAGACTGTCATTTTTATGGGGCAGGACCTGGCATATCCGGGCGGTGTACGTCATGCTTTTGATGCTTATCATATAGAACACGCATTGGTAGAAGGCGTGGATTATTATGAGGTGGAAGATATTTATGGAGAGAAGATTCTAACACAGGAGAATCTGGAACTTTATTTAAAGTGGTTTGAAGCTTATATTGCCTTAATGACGCAGGTGCGCTTTGTGGATGCCACAGAGGGTGGTGTGAAAATCCATGGGACAGAGATCTGTACGATGCGGCAGATGGTGGAGGAGTTTTCAGGACAGACTTACGATAAGAAGCAGATTTTTGAAGGACTAGAACCCTATTTAAACAAAGCGGAGCAGCAGGAAATCAAGAAAATGATAGCCGATATACCGGCTCGGCTGGATGAGGTGGAACGGCGGATCAAAGGTGGATTGCGCATTTATGAGAAGCTTGATCAGCTCAACCGCAAGAGCAACGGTAAGTCGGAGACCTTGGGAAAGCTTCTTGGGCAGGCGGCGGAGTTAAATACGTTTATGGATGAAGAACCCATACTGGCGCTGGTTCGCTATTATACGGTTGAGGTTGGGTATGAGGTCGAGGGGCAGGTGCTTTGCTATGATGAAAACGCGGCGATGTATGACCAGATCAAGGGATTGATCGACAATGGGCGTATGCTGCTTGAGGGATATTTGGAAGGAATCAAGGAATTCCGAAAAGATGCAGATAGCTTTTTGCAGGATTTTACCAGAGAATAAAAGATTAAGGAACGGAACAGAAATTCCGATATAAATAGTAAACGATTGCAGGATGCAATTAAAAGATGCAGGAGGCAGCTAACATGTTAAATGACAAGACAATTTTGATTACCGGTGGAACCGGATCTTTTGGCAATGCTTTTACGGAATATGTGCTGACACATTATGATCCGAAGAAGATCATTATCTATTCCCGCGATGAGTTCAAGCAATTTCATATGGCAAATAAATTTAAAAAATATGAGGACAAGCTTCGCTTTTTTATTGGAGACGTCAGAGACGGAGAACGTTTGCGCCGTGCGTTTGACGGTGTAGACTATGTCGTACATGCGGCGGCGTTAAAGCAGGTTCCCGCGTGTGAGTATAACCCGATGGAGGCTGTAAAGACAAATATTAACGGAGCGATGAATATTGTAAATGCAGCGCTTGACTGCGGCGTGAAGAAAGTTGTGGCGCTCTCTACGGATAAGGCGGTCAATCCGGTCAATCTGTATGGCGGAACGAAGCTCGTATCAGATAAGCTGTTTATTGCTGCAAATGCCTATGTCGGAATAAAGAATGTGTGCTTTTCGATTGTACGGTATGGAAATGTGGCAGGAAGCAGAGGATCTGTGATCCCGTTTTTCCGCGAACTGGCGGAGCGGGGAGAGCGAGCGCTGCCGATTACCGATTATCGGATGACGAGATTTTGGATCAGTCTCGAAGAAGGGGTACAGCTTGTCATTAAGGCGTTGGCAGAGGCGCGAGGAGGAGAAACTTTTATTTCTAAGATACCATCCTTTAAGATTACAGATCTCGCGCAGGCGATCCTTCCGGGATGCGAGATGCCGGAGGTTGGAATCCGTGAAGGAGAGAAGCTTCATGAGATTATGGTAACGCGGGAGGATTCTCCGCTGACTTATGAATATGATAAGCATTTTATCGTATATCCGCACTATGACTGGTGGGAGAAGGATCGCGTGATCGAAGACGGCAGGAAGGTCGAAGAAGGCTTTGAATACAGCTCCGGCACAAATCGTGAGTGGATGAGTGTGGAGGAGATCAAAGAGCGGTTAAAGCATGTGACAGATCACGAGGAGTAGGACGGCAGATACGATGGAAAAGAGAATAAAAATTGCGGGCAGGGAAATTGGCGAAGGGTGTCCTGTTTTTGTGATCGCAGAGCTGTCGGCGAATCATAATATGGACTTTGCGCGGGCAAAGCAGATCATAAAGGCGGCAGCGGACGCCGGAGCAGATGCTGTAAAGCTTCAGACTTATACGGCAGATACGATCACGATTGATTGTGATAATTCCTATTTTCAGATCACACAGGGAACCTTGTGGGATGGCACGACCCTGCATAAGCTCTATCAGACAGCTTATACGCCATGGGAATGGCAGTGGGAGCTGATTGCGTATGCAAATAAGCTTGGTCTGATATGCTTTTCATCTCCGTTTGATCCTACGGCAGTGGATTTTTTGGAGACTTTGGATGTTCCTGCGTATAAGATCGCATCGTTTGAGATTACGGATATTCCTTTGATCCGTAAGATTGCGCGTCTTGGGAAACCGATGTTGCTTTCTACCGGAATCGCACATTTAGAAGATATTGATCTGGCAGTAAGAACCTGTAGGCAAGAAGGCAATGAGCAGGTAATCTTATTGAAATGTACCTCTGCTTATCCGGCAAAGCCGGAAAGTATGAATCTAAGGACGATTCCTTCTATGTCAGAGACGTTTGGATGCAGTGTCGGGTTATCCGATCATAGTTTTGGTTCGGCGGCAGCGGTAGCCGCGGTGGCGCTTGGGGCGACAGTAATCGAGAAGCATTTGACCCTAAGTCGAGCCGATGGAGGACCGGATTCTCAGTTTTCGATGGAGCAGGAAGAATTTGCTGCGATGTGCTGTGAGATTCGTATGGCAGAGAAGGCGCTTGGAAGGGTGACTTATGATCTGACTTACGAGCAGGAGAGGGAGCGAGAACATTCGCGCTCTCTGTTTGTGGTGGAGGACATCAAGCAGGGGGATGTATTTACGCCTGAGAATGTAAGATCAATTCGTCCGGGTTTTGGAATGCATACAAAGTATTATGAAGACGTTTTAGGGAAAAAAGCAGTTTGTGATGTTGCAAAGGGAACACCACTGTCTTGGGAGTTGATACAATAATGGAAAAAGGAAAGATGCGGGACGTTTTTTGAATCAATATGGCTACTATCAATTAATCAATCCGCCAACTGCGGAAGACAGGAAGAAGGTATTTGAATCAGAGTATTATCAAAATTCTATGAGTAGCTATGAGCAGAGTTATACGAAAGAGGAGTTGGAGTTTTTTGAAAACAAGCTGCAGCAGAAGGAGTTTATGCTGCGCAATCAGTTTGGCAAGGAGAAGGAAAGCTATAAACTGCTCGACATTGGTTGTGGGGAGGGGTTTGCATTAGCACATTTTAGAGAAAGTGGTTTTGATGTGACCGGAATAGATTTCAGTGTTTATGGTGTTTTACAGCATAATCCGCAGGTGGCTGATTGCATAATAGCCGGTGATTGTGAGGAGATTCTTCCGAGATTAATTGATGAGGGTAAGAAATTTGATGTTATTAATATGGATTCTGTCGTGGAATTAATGGTAAATCCCCATAAAGTAATTTTGCTATGTAAAGAAATTTTGGAAGAAGATGGTGTTTTGTTGGTGAAAGTAGCAAATAATTTTTCTCCGTGGCAGCAACACTTGATAGAAGAAGGTAAGCTATTGGATACTTATTGGGTAGGTAAGGGGGGGGGGCAGACATCTGTCGTTCTTTAACAAGGATGGATTGCTTTGCTTTATGGAGCATTTGGGGTATGAGTGCGTAGATTTATTTGGCGACTCTTTTATCGATTTTAACCTTGCAAACCAAGATACTAATTATTATGAGAAGCAAGGGGTTGGAAAAAACTGCTATCGTGCCCATGTTGATATAGAGAATTTCATGCACGCACTTTCTGTCGAAAAGTCAGTAGAGGTTTTCCGGGCAATGGGAGCGATGGGGATTGGCAGGAGATTGATTGGTATATTTCGGGTGAAGAAGGAATAGAGATGAGAGACGAAGTGGGAAGCTTTTTTGAAGAGGATAGAAACAGTGGGCAGGAAAGCCGGTGGCTGGAAGAATTGATGGGGCGGAGGAATGTGCTTTATACATCATCCGGCAGGGAAGCGATTGAGCTTGCGATTTTGGAAACAGAGCGTCTGTGCCCAAATGTGCGCAAGGTGTGTTTGCTTCCGCAGTATACCTGCGATACAGTTATCCGCCCATTTCAAAAGCGTGGTTGGGAGCTTTACTTCTACCCGATGAATGAACAACTTTCCGTTTGTGAAACGGATTTCTCGGAACTTTTGGAGCGTATCAAACCACAGGTTTTATTAATGCACACTTATTTTGGGCGGGATACGATTCGAAAGGTACGGAAATTAATTGCATATTGGCAGAAGAAAAAAGGATTGATTTTTATTGAGGATATGACGCAGTCATTAGGGCTTTTGCCTAAGGTAAGAGGAGCCGATTATTATGTGGGAAGTCTCAGGAAGTGGTTTGCGATTCCTGACGGAGGATTTTTGATTGGAGAGAATCTCCCCCATACAGCGCAATTGCCTGAAAAAACGGTATTTGTTGAGAAGAAACGCATGGCACAGCATCTAAAGGCAGAGTATTTAAATGAGACATCGGATATTTCAAAAACAGAGTTTTTGCGCATCAATGCAGAGGCGGAGCGTTGTTTGGAGCAGGATGATACGATTTGCAGAATGTCTCAATTATCTCTCCGCAGTCTTCATCGAATGGATGGAGAAAGGCAGCTTTTACAAAGGCAGAGAAATGGGAGAGTTTTGTCAGAGTGCATGAAGGCGTGCAGAATGATTCGACCGTTGGGAGAGACGGGAGAGCGGATACCGTTATATATTCCGATTTTAGCAGAGAATCGAGATGCGCTGCAGCGGTTTTTGCAAGAGAGAGACATTTTTGCGCCTGTTTTGTGGGAGATTCCACAGGCGCTCGGCACATCGCTTGCGGCAGAGGTGCAATATGTTTTTGACCATATGTTGGCATTGCCCTGTGATCAGAGATATACGGAGCAGGATATGGTCAGAGTTGGGGAGGCGCTTGTGTCCTATGAGAACTATAATAGGTAAGGATGAGTAGATAAATGGTTTTGATACGAACAGATGCAAATCAAAGCGCTGCAACCGGACATCTGATGCGGTGCCTTTCGATTGCTGAACAATTAGAGGTGTTGGGAGAGGAGGTTGTTTTTCTTTTTCGGGACTTGGAATCGGCAGAGATTCTGGCAGACCGTCAGGTGTATCGGATGCTGCGTGGGGGGAAGGGCTTATCCGTGGAAGATGAACTTGCGCAGATAATACAGATTTTGGAAAGTGTCCAAGATGGGGCGAAGTTACTGTTAGACTCTTATATGTTTGACGCTGCGTATATGGTAAGACTCAAGCCTTATGCGTTGTTGATCACGTTTGATGATCTGTTTGCAGAGAAGTTTCCTGCAGATATGATTATTAATTATAATCTTTACTTTAAAAAATATGATTATAAAACAAGGTATGGGGATAGTAACAGCAGATTGCTTCTGGGAAGTAGATATGTGCCGTTAAGGCAGGAGTTTGCTGATTGTGTTCCGCGTGTGCGTCAGCGGGTAAATTCGATTCTTCTTATTTGCGGAGGCGGCGATCGGTATCATATTCTGCCGGAATTGACGCAGCGATTGTGTGTACGCAAAGAAGGCAGACAATTTCAACTTCTGGTTGTCGCAGGAACCTTGAGTGAAGATATAGAAAAATTGAGACAGTATGAAAAGCAGTTCCCACAGGTGCAGGTGTATCAGAATGTGAGGGAAATGGCGGAGCTGATGGGTAAGGCGGATATGGCAATCTCTGCGGCGAGCACTGTTTTGTATGAGTGCTGTCGGATGCAGCTGCCGACCGTTTTCTTTACCATGGCAGATAACCAGCAGGACGATGCGGCTGCGTTTACAGAAAACGGGCTTATGGAATATGCGGGGGATATACGCACGAACCGGGTGGGAACGGTAGAAAGAGTGATAGAGCTGACAGAAAAACTTGCCGAGGATGCAAAGCGAAGATGCGGGATGATGGAACGTATGAAATATACGGTAGATGGAAATGGTGCAAGACGGATTGCAGAGGAAATCAAGGAGCTTGGTAGAAGCTAGACATGGGAGTCAATTTTATTAAATCGGTAGATAAAGAATTGATTGTTGCATGATAGGACGAAAAAACATCTTCTGTTATACAGAAGATGTTTTTTCTGATAAGAAAGGCGGAAGGGCGTGAACTGTATATTGTCCTAATTATCCTAGATCAGTGAAAATAAAAAGGTGCTGTCTGCCATGTCCGAATCGGAAAATATTTGGTACAAGGCATTGGAATTTAAAGTATTATGTTCCCAAAATCTTGATATTTCTGTGTAGATTGGAATTAAGTCATCAAGACTAAGTCGCCCCCCCTTTTTTTTGTGCCAGAGACCAAAGGCAAATATCCGGTGAAGACATAGCAGATAAATGAAGTTTGCAATAATTTTATTGAGCTTGCCATCTTTCTCATAGGCATTCATGTAGTAGCGAGTGAGATAGTAAACGGCATATTGCTCGTAACGGAGTGTATACGAGTCAAGTGAGACATCATCAAGAAAATCTTCTGCCGGCATCGACTGCGACAGGGAATTACAGAAAGCCATCGTGTCTGATAGATCATTTAGATAGCCTTGCATATTTGGAGCGACACGGAGTGAACCTATATTTTTATAAAAATGCACAACAAAAGTAAACAGCGAAACAAGATTTGTCTGACTTTCCGAAACCTCCTGCGAAAGAATAGAAAGCTGTGCCGGATCGGAAAAGGCATCGAGTAAAATCCGGCATTCTTCGTCATTGTCCGCATCAAGTGCCGACTGGAGCATATCATTAAAGGAGACAAGCAGACGCAGTCTTGTAAAAATTGAAAGATCACGGTTCTGCATGATGCGAACACTTGTGATCATTCCGTCAATCAAGATATTAAACAGAGACCAATTCTGATTGGGGCCAGGAACGATACCGGTTTCGGCTTCCGCAAAGCTAAAATTAATGGGATCGCGATGGGAGAGAACCATGCGGGCAACTTCTGGACAGGATAATGTCAGACCAAAAAAGAGAATGTCGCCATGATACCATGAGATGCGGGGATATATTTTACAGGTTTCAGACATTTTATCCGGTCCAAGTTCGCGATAAACTTCGCAAAGCCCCTCTTTGTTTAAAAGAGGGCATTTGCCCTGGTCGTTAAGACGGATATAGCATTTTCCATCGTTTTCTGTAAGACTTTCCCGTAAACGATCACCGAATGCACCTTTTGTGTTGTGATAAATTTTGGCAGTGTCAGGATCAATTTCAATCGACCAGTGTCGACAGCAGTTGTCCGAACAGTCAGAACCGATACATTCAAAGATGTCATAGAACTCAAGATTTAATTGCTTCATAGCATTTTTCCTTTCGTAAATAGTATTGTATAATTATAACAAAAAAGAAGATACCGGGCAACAGTCTTTGGGAAAATGATGCGATAACATATAATATTTTTGGTGCATCACAGATGATCTGTGCTAGAATAGAAAGAACAAAAAATAAAGGAGTGGAAACCAATGATACCATACGGAAGACAGAGCATTGACGAGGAAGATATTCAGGCAGTCGTTGATGTATTAAGATCAGATTATTTGACAACAGGTCCTAAGATTGCGGAGTTTGAGCAGACGGTGGCAGATTATGTGGGGGCAAAGTATGCGGTTGCGATTGCAAACGGAACTGCAGCGCTCCATGCAGCATGTGCGGCTGCGGGCATTGGAGTGGGAGACGAGGTTATTACCACGCCGCTTACATTCGCTGCTTCGGCAAATTGTGTGTTATATTGTGGGGGAACACCTGTTTTCGCGGACATAGACAAAAAAACCTACAATATTTCCTCCGATGACATCAGACGAAAGATCACACAGAAGACAAAGGCGATCATTCCGGTGCATCTGGCAGGGCAGCCGTGTGATCTGGATGAGATTCATAAGATTGCAGAGGAATATCATCTGACAGTGATTGAAGATGGGGCGCATGCACTGGGGGCTGTTTATCGGGGCGCAAAAATCGGTGCGTTGTCAGATATGACCACATTTAGCTTTCATCCGGTGAAGCCGATCACAACGGGAGAGGGCGGTATGATCGTGACGAATGAGCAGACGTTTTATGAAAGGCTGTGCCTGTTCCGAAGCCATGGCATTACCAGAGATGAAAAGCAAATGACGTATACAGAGGGAGGATGGTTTTATCAGCAGATCGGATTGGGCTACAATTATCGTATGACGGATATGCAGGCAGCGCTGGGATGCAGTCAGATGAAAAAGCTCGATGATTTTCTGGCGCGGAGGAGAACATTGGCACAGCGGTACGATGAGGCGTTTGCAGGGTGCAGGAATATCGTGACGCCATATCAGATGCCACAGACAAGCAGTGGCTGGCATCTATATATCATACAGGTTTTAAATAACGACAGGCGGGAAGTATTTAAGAAGCTTCACGATGAGGGAATCGGAGTAAATGTACATTATATTCCGGTCTATCATCATCCCTATTACAGGGAGCATGGTTATCAGGACATCTGCTGCAAAAATGCGGAGGAGGTATATGCGCATATGCTCAGCCTGCCGTTGTATCCGGGGCTGACAGAGGAGCAGCAGGATGAGGTCATAGAAAAGGTAAAGAGGTGTACATGTGAATAAATCAGTGATGATGCAAAACGCAGAGTGTCTGACGCAGATCCCCGAAATTATTCGAGGGCTTCGTGCGCAGGCATATTACCATGGAAACAGCATGCTCGTTTTTTTGATTAACAATTTACACGGAATTTCGGGCGAAATTCTGGATACAGACGATGCGCGCATAGACCGTGCTGAGTGGCTGGCGATGTTGACAGCGATCATGGAAGCACAGAAAAACAAAGATGGTATTTTGATTGCAGATATTTTAGAGGGAGATTTGTTGCCGTATCTGCAGAAGCTTCAGATTTTGTGGCAGCAGGAAAAGGAGATACAGCTTCCAAATTACTTGGAAGCAAACATCAGAAGCATACGGAAGACAAATGAGGCTTTGTATCAAAGTATAAGCAGAGAAAAAGCGATGCAGGTGAATGGGACAGAGCCGATCTATGAATCGTTTTTGGCGATCAGCGGTCTGCCGGCTGCGTCGGCAAGTGTTGGGGGAGAGCGATTTTGTCTGTGCAGTACCGTCAATCCCGCGTGGGAAGGAAAGCTGCTTGCAGAGAGTATTCCTGTAAGTGTGTCAAAGGAATACTGGGTGTTTGGAGTTGGGATGGGGTATCATGTGGATGCCTTGTTGAAATCAGATCATGCGAATAAGGTTACGCTTCTTTTGCATGAAACAGAAACGTTATCTATGGCGTTGTGTCAATTTGACTGGCAAGAGGCGATAGAATCCGGGCGTTTATCTTTTCTTTATGATGCCGGTGAACGAAGCTTGCTTGAAAACCTGAAAAAGAAAAATGAGGATGCGGTATTTTTTATCCATTACCCGGCTTTGCGCTGTGTGATGGATGGGAAAGTGCGGGAGCTTCTGGAGGATTATTTTGTTGCAAGCAGCAGTATGTTGGAACAAAAGGAGCTGCTTGATAAAAATTTTGATGCGATACAAAAGCATGGTTTGCCGGAATGTGGGGAGTTAAGGGAGCAATTTGCCGGGGCCCACGTTGTGATCGCAGGCGGCGGTCCCTCTGTGGATGGGCAAATGGAAGCGATCAGGGTAAACAGGGAGAAGCTGGTTCTTTTGGGGGTAGGAACTGCGGCAAGAAAGTTTTTGGAAAACGGAATTGTGCCGGATGCAATTATGATTATAGATCCACAGGAAAAGGTCACATTGCAGATAAAAGGACTGGAGACCGAAAAAATACCGCTGATCATATTATCTACCGCATCTTGGAAACTTCTGGAAGAATATAAAGGTTGCGTATATATCGCTTATCAAGAGGGCTATGAACCGGCTTGTGAATTTGCGAAAAACAATGGATATACGGTTTTTCAGACCGGCGGCAGCGTCGTTACCTTAGCGCTTGATCTGGCAATTCGGTTTGGCGCAGCCGATATCACGCTGGTCGGCGCAGATATGGCATATACGGGTGGCAGATCTCATGGAGGAGGGCTTGGGCGCAAGATTGCAGAGGGCATGGAGCTTCGTAAGGTCTTAAGCGTGACAGGAGAGTATATAGAAACGAGCAGAAACCTTGACATTTACAGAAAGTGGATAGAGCACAGGATAGAAGATGTGGGAGGACTGTCCGTTTATAACACCGCAAGAGGTGCAAGAATCAAAGGAACGATAGAAAAGACGCTGTGTGAGATAGCAAAGACATGGTGAAAGAAATGATATCAGCCGGTAAATGCAATGCTGTTTTTCATGCAAAGTACTTGTAATTAAAGGTAAGTCTTGATAAAATTAAGAGTGAAATACAAAATTATCAGAAATATCTGCGTGAAGCGGATTGATAGTAAGAATAATGAAAGACAAAGGAGAAGTATCTATGAATTTACAAGAGAGAGTAAATCTTAAAAAAATGGATCGGAGTGAGCTGTACAGCCTTGAGCCGCCGTTTCCAAAAAGTAATTTTTTAATTGAGACATCGAATGCCTGCAACCACGAGTGTATTTTTTGCGCACATCAGAAGATGAAGCGAAAGGTTGGAAAGATCAAGAAAGAGTTGGTTTTTGACTTACTGCAGCAGGCATATGATCTTGGAACACGCGAAGTTGGATTTTATGCGACAGGCGAGCCGTTTTTAGTACCGGAGCTCCCGGAGTATATTAAAAGGGCAAAGGATATTGGTTATACCTATGTGTATTTGACATCAAACGGATCGCTGGCTACTCCGGAAAAGATAAGAGCCGTCATTGATGCAGGATTGGATAGTATCAAGTTTTCCATTAATGCACCGGAAAGAAAGCTGTATGAGTTCATTCATGGTCATGACCATTTTGATATTGTTATGGAGCACTTGAAGTATCTGAACGAATATAGAAAAATTTCGGGAAGGAAATATAATATTTTCATTACCGGAATCTTGACCAGATTTACAGAGCCGCATAAGGATGAGTATTTTAAGGTATTTGATGGTTTGGCGGATGAGATCGTATTTAAATATGTTTACAATCAGGGCGGATATATGCCGGAAATTGATACTTTGTTGAAGTGTGAGTCTGATCACGAGACATATCGCAGATGTAATCTTCCGTTCGATGCGATTTCTGTCACCTGTGAGGGATATTTATCCATAGAAAATGCTGATTTCGAGAATATGCTGATTGTAGCGGACTTAAATAAAGTGTCTTTGAAAGAAGGCTGGTATGGCGAAAAGATGAAAGAGTTCCGAAGAATGTTCTTAGAGGATAAACTGGAGGGAACGCTTTGTGACGGATGTGTGCACCATTGTCTGCGTCCGGCAGAGGCATTATCTCCTGAGTATGCGACGAAAAATGATGAAATCTTTTCGGATAAGCTGGTAAGAGATAGGATTATTAAGGCAGGCTATCAAGTAGATTAGTAGGGGTAATTTTTATGGAACAGAAAAAGAAGCTTGTATATGTACCGATGGCGGTTGATATTGTACATCCGGGGCATATTAATATTATAAAAAAGGCAGAAGAATTAGGGGAAGTGATGGTTGGGCTCTTCACGGATGAGGCGATTGCAACTTATAAAAACCCGCCGTATATGACCTATGAGGACAGAAAGGTAGTTATTGAAAATATTAAGGGGGTCAGCAGAGTCGTACCGCAGATTACCCGTGATTATGAGGAGAATCTGAGAAAATATAAGCCAGATTATATGGTACACGGAACAGACTGGAGAGAGGGCCCCTTAGCGGACGTTCGCGAAAAAGCAATTTCCATTCTGGCAGAATGGGGAGGCGAAATTGTAGAGCCGGAGTATACAAAGAATATATCTTCTTCTTTGATTAAAAAAGGCATGAAAGAGGGCGGAGAGAAGGTATGAAAAAGTTTGATGAGGTTTTGCTCAATGAATACGGCTATTATGAATTGGAGCATCCGTTAAAGCCCGAGGAAATCCGGAGAATTTTTGAAGAAGAATATTTCCAGAATTCGATGAGTAATTATGAGCAGCTTTACGATGAGGACGAGCTGAAGTTTTTTGAAAATAAGATGATGCAGAAGGAATTGATGTTAAAGCCACATCTTCCGCAAAGAGATAAGCTGTCTTTTTTGGACATTGGATGCGGCGAGGGATTTGCACTTGATTATTTTCATAAAAACGGTTATCAGGTTACCGGAATAGATTTTTCTGTGTATGGAACAAAAAAGCATCATCCGGATATGCTGCCATATCTTTTACAGGGAGACAGTAAAGAGATTTTACCAAAGCTGATTGCGGAAAAGAGGCAGTTTGATATTATCAATATGGATTCGGTTCTTGATATGATGGTAAATCCCGAGGAGGTATTGGCTCTGATAGGGAAGTTGCTGACCGAGGATGGGGTTCTTTTGATCAAAGTGGCGAATCAGTTTAATCCTTTGCAGACAAGGCTGCTGGAGAAAAATAAGCTGAAAGAGGTTTACTGGCTGGATAAAGTCGGACATCCCTCCTATTTCAATAAAGATGGGCTTATTCGTTTTGTGGAGAGTTTTGGATTTGCATGTACAGATCTTCTTGGAGAAAGCTACATAGAGTTTTTCTTGGCAAACGATGATACAAATTACTATGAGAATAAATCTTCGGGCAAGAATTGTTATCGTGCAAAGCTGGAATTGGAAAATCTCATGCATGAGATTTCGCCGGAGAAGTCTATTGATGTATTCAGAGCTTTGGGAAAAATGGGCCTGGGAAGAGAAGTTATTGGTATTTTTAAAAAGAATTCTTAATGTCTGTAACCACCGGAGATATCCGGTGGTTGCAATTTTGTTGCTGTTATGAAACCGTAAGATACAGTCTTTGAAGAAGGACTGTAATGAGTATGAATATGAGGAAATAATTAGGGATATGAAGACTGTAGCGATTATACAAGCCAGATGTGGTTCGTCACGTCTGCCGGGAAAGGTTTTAAAGGATTTGTGTGGAAAGCCTGTGCTTGCACATGATTTGGAAAGAATCTCACAAGCAAAAAAGATAGATGAAGTAATAGTTGCAACAACAGAAAATCAGGGAGATGATCAGGTTGCTTCGCTTGCTGACAGTTTAGGGGCTGCAGTTTTTCGGGGAAGTGAAAATGATGTGCTTGCAAGGTACTACGGTGCTGCAAGGGAGTCACAGGCGGATATTATTTTAAGGATTACCTCGGATTGTCCATTGATCGATGCGTTGATTATTGATGAGATGATAGAGGAATTTGAGGAACATATGTATGATATTTCTTACAATGTGCCTTTGGAGGGGGAGGAATTAACGTATCCAAGGGGATTAGATGTAGAAATATTTAGATTTACTGCATTGAAAGATGCATATGAAAACGCGGTTGATCCGTATGAGCGGGAGCATGTTACACCATATATTTATGAGAATTATTCCAAGAGGCATTATCATAGATGGAATCGGTCGTTTCCGGCCTATAGATGGACGCTTGACACAGAGGAAGATTTCTTATTTATTTCAGAGGTTTATCGTTATCTTTATAAAGGTATTCATAATTTCTATACCGATGATATTCTTGAATTGCTCAGAACACATCCTGAGTTAAATGAAATAAATGCACAAGTAAAACAAAAAGAACGAGGAGAAGAATAATATGTTGCTGTCGATACACCAGCCGAATTATTGGCCATATCCGGGGTTAATAGGAAAAATAGCGCATAGCGACGAGTTTTTATTTTTGACAAAGGTACAGTTAGACAAAAGTTCGTGGCAGAGCAGAAACAGAATAAGAATCAAAGAGGGATGGAAGTATCTTGCAGTTCCTGTCATATCAAAAGGAAAAGAAGAACAGAAGATCAAAGATACAATGATCAGTAATCAGACAAATTGGAGAAATCAGCATCTGAATGCAATTAAGTTTGCTTATCAGAAGGCGCCCTATTATAAGCGGTATGAACCTTTTATAAAGGATTTGTATAAGAGGAAATGGGAATATCTGGCAGACTTGGATATTTATATTATGGAATATATATTGGAGGAGCTTGATATTAGGACGAAATTAATTTACGACAGGGATTTAGAAATAACAGGTGAAAAGAACGAATTGTTGATTGATATTTGCCATCAGCTTGGGGCAGATCAGTATATGTCAAATAAGGGAAGCGAGAATTATGTTGAAATCGAAAAATTCAATGCAGAGAAAATAGATCATATATACATAGATTATAAGGGGGTGACATATCCGCAGGTATATGAGGGTTTTGAGGAGTCCTTATCGATTCTGGATATGCTGATGAACTGTGGTCCTGAAATGACAAGAGAAATTGTTTTGACAAAAAATAATTATTCTTTCAGCGAATGGAATAAAAAACTTTAAAACGGGTGATGAATATGGAGCATTTGATTATAAAGAGAAAACAAAATTATTGGTGGTATTATATCTTATTTTTGATCGGAGAGCCTTTAATGCGGCTGCTTATGCGAACGCCTATTACACCTAATATGATAACACTTGTAAATCTTTTAGGTGTCTTTCCGTCAATTTGCTTTTCCGGAGTTGGGAAGCATTTTTTTGCGCTGGCGATATTAGTGCAGTTTCATATGTTTATTGATACGATAGACGGAAATCTGGCAAGAAATAAAAATATGCTTTCTGAGCGGGGGAAAAAGCTGGATTTTCTGGCAGATACTTTGTTTGATACGATAGGAAAGATTGCGATTGGGATCGCCATAGATACTCCTATGTGGCTTGTAGTGCTGGCGATTGCAGTGCAGCAGGGATATGGAGCGATTGCTACATACTATATTGTGCCAAGAATTCGGAATACAGAGAATTTTAAGCGCACTGCGCTCAAACAGTTTTTTTGGGAAAGAGGAATTTTGTTTGGAATGGACACCTCGATGGAGTGTCTCACAATTTCTTTGATGATGCTGTTCCCCATTCGAAAATATATTTTTATTGCATGTCCGGCTCTTTGGCTTGCGGACTTGTGTTATCGCTTATATGAATTAAAATGGGTAAACAGAAACAGTAAAGTCTCTGTGAAACAGGATTGATGTTACGTTGGGAGGAATAATGATGAAGAAAGTATATCTGAATGTAAGTACCGATATTCTGCATTATGGACATATCGAATTAATGAAGAAGGCGGCTTGTTTGGGAGAACTGATGGTAGGTGTTTTGACAGATGATGTAGTAGCACAATACAGACAGGTGCCTCTTGTATCATACGAAAAAAGAAGGGAGATGATCTCACAGCTTGCTTTTGTGAAAGAAGTGGTAAAACAGGATACGTTAAGCTATGAGGAGATTATTAAAAAATACCATCCGGACATCATTGTTCATGGAGATGAATGGAAGAGAGGAAGTAAATCAAGAATCAGAAAGGAACTTTTGGAACTTCTGAAAAAATATGGAGGGGAGTTGGTGGAGTTTCCATATACTGAGGATGAGACTATTAACGCCTTGGAGTCTGGTGTTTTTCGTCGTTATGCAGTGCCTGAAATTCGCAGGGGAATGTTAAAGCGGCTGTTACAGTTGAAAAAGTCTTTGTCTGTGATGGAAGCACATGACGGACTGACAGGCTTGGTAGTAGAGAATGCAAAAGCTGTATCGGAGGATGGGCTGGAAAGGCATTTCGATGCAATGTGGATTTCCAGTTTATGTGATTCGGCGGTAAGAGGGAAACCGGATATTGAATTGATCGACTGGTCCAGCAGGATCGACCGCATTAACGAGATTATGGAGGTGACCACAAAACCGATTATCGTAGATGGCGATACGGGCGGTTTGCCGGAGCACTTTGTATATAATATCCAGACGCTGGAACGCATGGGAGTTTCCGCAATTATCATTGAAGATAAAACAGGATTAAAGAAAAATTCGCTCTTTGGAACGGAAGTAAAGCAGGTGCAGGAAGACCCTGAGATTTTTGGCGAGAAAATCAGACGAGGAAAGCAGGCGCTGCAAACGGAAGATTTTATGATTTTTGCAAGAATCGAGAGTCTTATTTTGGAAAAGGGAATGGAGGATGCACTGTTAAGAGCAAGGACATACATAGAATCCGGTGCAGATGGCATTATGATTCATTCCAGAAAGAATACGCCTGATGAAGTGTTTGAGTTTTGCCGATTGCTTAGAGAAGAGTATTCGGATATTCCGATTGTGGCGGTTCCTACTTCTTACAACAAAATAAAAGAGAAGGTTCTCGAAGAACATGGGATCAATGTTATTATCCATGCGAATCATTTATTAAGGAGTGCGTTCCCGATTATGAAGCAGACGGCTGAATTTATTTTAGAGGATGGTTGCTCCGGCGAACGGGCAGATAAAAATTGTATGCCGATTAAGGAGGTCATTAGTTTTATTCCGGTGGAAATGGAGAATTTTTAGATATGAAGGTAAAAGAATTTTTTGAAGAATTAAAGTGTGATTTTTTTACAGGCGTTCCGGATTCCATGCTGAGTTCTTTTTGTGATTATCTCATGCAATGGAAAGGTATATCTAACGAACATATCATAGCCGCAAATGAGGGGAATTGTGTGGGGTTGGCAACAGGCTACTATCTGTCTACGGGCAGAGTGCCGATTGTTTATCTGCAAAATAGTGGAATTGGCAATATTCTAAATCCTGTGGTTTCTCTCTTAAATGAAAAAATCTGTAGGATCCCATGTCTCTTTTTTGTAGGATGGAGAGGAGAGCCGGGGGTTGCAGATGAGCCCCAGCATAGATTTCAGGGGGAGATTACGCAGCAGATTCTTCAGGATATTGGTATAAAGACCTTTTTGATTGAAAGTTCTATTACGCAGGAAACATGGAGAGAACTTTTGGAGCAGACGGATGAACTTCTGACAGATAAAAAACAGGTGGCTTTTATTTTTGTGAAAGGTTCGATTGAGTCAGAAAAGACAGCTTCCAATCAGAATTCTTATCAAATTGTAAGAGAAAAGGCGATTTCTGAAATTGTTAGCATTGCGTCAAATGATTTTTTTGTTGCATCTACGGGAAAAATTGCAAGGGAACTTTTTGCTGTCAGAGAGGCTGAAAACGGAAATCATGAGCGTGATTTTCTTACGGTTGGAGCGATGGGGCATTGTTCTTCGATTGCACTTGGAATTGCAATGCAGATGCCAAGTCATAGGATTTGGTGTCTGGATGGTGACGGCGCTCTTTTGATGCACATGGGTTCTATGGCAGTCATTGGTGCTTCCGGTGTTAAAAATTTGGTTCATGTTGTATTTAACAATGAAGCGCATGAGTCCGTTGGTGGATATCCTACTGTTATGGGGAGCGTGGATCTAAAAAAAGTAGCCGAAGGTGTGGGTTATCAAAAGGTATATATCGTAGAATCGATGGAGCAGTTGCAGGCAGCTCTGTCTGAGATTCAAAATAACAGGGTATTATCGTTGCTGGAGATTCGGACTGCGATCGGTTCCAGAAAGGACTTAGGCAGACCGACCATTTCTCCCGAAGAAAATGTAAAGCAGTTTATGGCATGCTTACAAAAGGAAGCACAATCTTTCAAATAAATTTTAAAGATTTCTTCGTCCCAATGTCGAATTTTGTTGATAAATTTGCGTTTGTAGTGAAAAAAGTTGAATTTGCCGGTTCTTCGTGATAAAATAGGACAAAAGAAAAGGTTTCCAGTATTTGGAATTTACCTTGGAAGTTTATTGGGGTAAGTTTAGAATCACATATTATGAAAGGGACGAAAGACAAGTGAAGGATGAGGTATTTTTAGACAATCTCCCGCGTACTGCAAATCAGATTTTGAATGTTTTATGGAGCAGGAACAGGGCGATGGCAGTAGGAGAACTGGTGGAACGGGTCAATGCAGAATACAAGATCAATCTGGAGCGGAGAGAGCTGCAAAAGTTCATAAAATTACTTGTGAGTGCGGAATACATAGAAGCAAAGAGGCGCGGACTGCATATTTACTATCAGACGTTGGGATTAGAGTATGCGGCAGAATGTATTCAGTAAGTTGATAGGGGGAACACGGATGCGTGGCAGAGTTTTTCTGTCAGCATCCGTTTTTACTGACATAAGAGTGGCTCGCGAAGCATGCCGCTCGTTGTTATATTGCAGAAAATAGAGACTGATGCGAAAAGCCGGGGGCAGAGACTTGCATCTACGAATGAAATGCCGTAAACTGATAGGGAATGCGGAGGAATACAATGACAGTAGATGAGATCATTGAGCAGGTGACTGCCATTTGCAAAAGAAATCATGTGGAACATTTGGCGCTCTTTGGCTCTTATGCAAAGGGAACGGCGACAGAGTACAGCGATATAGATTTTATCGTATATGGTTCGGTCGATATGGAGCGGCTGAAGGAGCAGGTGGACGAGATTATGACTCTGAAAAAGATAGATTTATTTGAATATGATTTATGTCAAAGCAGCTATCTAAAGGAGGATATGGAGCGGTATGGAAAGAAAATCTATTAACAGATACCGAAGCTTTTGCAAAAGCTTGGAAAATTTGGGAGAGGCAAGAGAAAGAAGCCCGCAGGATAAATTTGTATTGAGTGGAACGGCGCAGATGTTTAATTTATCCTTTGATTTATCGTGGAAAGTGATGAAGGATATTATCAGGGAATTTCATGGTGTGCCGGAATATCCGACCGGTTCGCCGAGAGAAACGCTTCGGATTGCCCGCAGTGTCGGATTGATTGAGGATGATTTGTGGGTGGAGATGCTTAGAGTAAGAAATAACTTAGCGCATGATTATGATGGGGAGCTCGCACTCAAATATTTTCAGGACATCCTGCAGAAATATGAGGGGCTGATGAGGTGTTTTTGTGAGCGGGCATCCGAATATTACGAATGTTAAATGTGTTGTGTGGAGGATAAATAAGAGGGAGCACGGATGCGTGGCAGAGTTTTGCTGCCGGCATCCGTTTTTTTGCAAAGCTTTTGCTTAAAAAACAGAGGAATTCGTGCTATAATAAGTAGAATGCCGTGTTTTGAGAAGTGAAGGAGAGAAAAGGACAAGCATGAAAAAAACGATTATTTATTTTGTGGGTGTTTATGATACGCTTGATTTATTTACGCAGGAATTAAAAAATGCGTTTGAGGAAATGGGCTATGGCTCATTTGTGTATGATGCGGTGCGGGAGGCGGAGAGTAAGGCGGCGTTGATTGGACGGTTGGATGACGCAGCTCGTGCAAAGAAAGCGGGAGAGTCGGAACAGGAAACGTTTGCCTGTGTGACATTTAACAACCTCGGATATAATTTGAGTCTTTCGGACGGAGGCAACCTCTGGGAGGTCTATGATATTCCATACATAAACATTTTGATGGATCATCCGTTTCATTACGAAAAGCCGTTGCGCCTTGCACCGAAAACCGCAGCGGTACTCTGCACGGATCGCAGGCATGTGGCGTATCTCCGGCGTTATTTTAAAAATATTCTGCGGACAGACTTTTTGCCCCATGCGGGTGTGGGGCTTGGCGGCAGACGCAAGCCTCTTTCCGACCGCAGTATTGATATTCTCTATGCCGGTGCGCTTCCGATCTACACAGTTGCCAAAATGATCCCAGACCTTAGCTCCATTCCGGAGGTGGATGGACAGGAGCTTGCGCAGGAGGTTCTTGCGGAGCTTGTGCGTCATCCCAGTCGCACGACGGAGGAGGTTATTGAGGAATATGTTAGGGACAAATGCAGCGAGCTGCCGGACGCCCGTATGCAGGAGCTGGTCGTGCAGATGCGCTTTCTGGATTCCTACGCGACCTCTTTTTTTCGGGAGCAGGCGGTGCGTATTTTAGTGGAAAGCGGCATTCGCGTGACGGCATACGGCACGGGCTGGGATCAATGTGAGTGGAGCGGCAATCCCTATTTGGATTATCGCGGAAAGGTACTGGCACCGGACATTCTTCCTTTAATGAATGATTCCAAAATTGTTCTGAATACGATGACATGGTTTAAGGCGGGAGCACATGATAGGATATTTAACGGAATGCTTGCGGGGGCGGTGGTTGTCACTGACGATTCGGAATACCTGCGTGAGGAGTTTCGTGACGGACGGGAGCTGGTGATGTTCTCCTTAAACGATATGCAGGAATTGCCAAAGCGCGTGTTTGAGATTTTTGGAGACTTAAATAAGGCGCAGGAGCTGGCAGATCGCGGTTTTTTGGCGGCAAAGGAGCTTCACACTTGGAAAAGCAGGGCAAAATATATAAGGGAGAAGAATTTTTATGCGGATATTAATGTATCGGTGGAAAGCATATAATTACAGAGATATTGAGCAGACCTTTTTGCTGCTCGGTCATACGGTGGATAACATCGAGCAGGAGCTTGGAAGCTATGATGTGAGTCCGGAATTTGAGCAGGTGATCGAGCGTAAGATCAAGGAAAATCAATACGATATGGTGTTTACGGTCAATTATTTTCCCTTGATTTCCAATGTCTGTCAGCGCGCGGGGATCAAATATGTGTCATGGACCTGTGATAATCCGCTGATCAGCATGTATCATACATCGGTATTTCACAGTTGCAATTATATTTTTACCTTTGATAAGACGAATTATCTGGAGTTTCGCGGGATGGGCGTTAAGCATATCTGGTATCTGCCGCTGGCGGTCGATGTTGACAGGCTTGACGACATTATGGAGCGGTCGGATGACATCATGAAATACCGGGGAGACGTAGCGTTTGTAGGAAGCCTCTACGAGCGCAACTCCTATGATAAGCTGAAAAATCGTCTGTCGGAATATCTGCGTGGATATTTTGATGCCGTGATGGAGGCGCAGCTCAATATCAGCGGTGCAAATATTGTAGAGCTGATGCTGACGGCAGATATTTTAAGTCAGCTTCAGGAATATTTTACGCTGGAAAAATCAGAGGATTCTTTCTCCGATCTGGGGCTTATTTTCCAGACGACCGTGCTTGGCTTTAAAATTGCGGAAATTGAGCGCCGCAGGGCATTGATCGAGCTGTCGAAACATTATCGGATCAACGTTTACAGCAACAGTGATGTCAGCGACCTGATGCGTATCCGTTATTGCGGCTCTGTCGATTATTGGAGCGAGATGCCAAAGGTATTCCGGGCTTCAAAGATTAATTTGAACTTTACGATTCCAAACATCAAGAGCGGTATCCCGCTGCGTGTTTGGGATGTGCTGGGTTCCGGCGGCTTTTTGCTGACAAACTATCAGGCGGAGCTGCCGTACTTTTTTGAGGAAGGAAAAGATCTGGTGTGCTTCGACGGGATAGAGGATCTCTGTGAAAAAGTGGGATATTATCTTAAGCACGAGGAGGAGCGCTGTGCGATTGCCGAGAGCGGCTATCAAAAGGTGAAAGAAACGCATTTTTATATAGAAAGAATCCGTACCATGCTCGCGCAGGTAGAAGAAGCAGAAAAAGAGGATGTATCTTAAAGCGGCTAGCTTTAAGATACATCCTCTTTTAGCAGTATTCGTCGAGCATCATGCCGGAGTAAGCGCAGGAGGCATAGGGAGCAGTAAAGTTATGCCCGGCAGGATTCTTGTAAGCGACGAGCAGCTTATCCACATAATTGAGCGGATTCATGGAAATCTCAGCGGCTTTCGCATTCAGGTCATCCTTAAAATGATTCAGCACCGAAAAGCATTCTGCCGCATCGGAGGCGGTGATGGAATTAAGCAAAAGATTGCGGTCAATGGTGATCGCTCCGTCCTGATCGAGATTGAAGCCGTAGGATTCCAGCTCATTGCCGTAGGACTCCGCAACGCTTGCCATATCGCGGCGCAGCTTATCGGATTGCTGCGGATTGTCGTAGTTGTGGCTGAGCGAGATCATATGATTATAGGCAGAAACAAGCGAGAAGATATTATCTGTGATCGCGTCCGTATCTGTCTTAAAACCGATCGATGTCTCGGTTCCTGCGGTATTTGTATTTTTAAATGTCAGGGCAAAAGACCTTCCGACCATAAACTGATTCGACAGGGAGGATTGCTCATCTCCATTTAATAAAAAGGAAGCGTTGGAAGCTTTCGCCTCTACATGATCAATGCCGAGTACATGCATCGCCTTTCGGGAAGCCGCATCGTCTGCGGGCATCAGTTCAAAAAGGTACTCCTCCCCTTCACTGTGACCCGTTTGCAGAGAAACGATGGAAACTGCGTTTTCTCCGGCTTCGTTTTGGACAAGCGAAGCGCGCAGACCTACATTTGCGGTATTGATAAGCCGCAGGAGCTTTTCCTGAATATCGAGATTCGTATCGGTGTCACCCACGGTATACTGAAACTCATAGGAATGAAAACTTGTTGTCAGATCAAAGCTATAGGCTCCGGGCTTTAGGTCACACTTACCGGGTGAGAGGTATGCGCCGAGATTCTGCTGCGGAGAAGCAAGCTGCTGCACCTGAACATGGAGCGGCAGAGGCGGAACGGTATCCTGCTCCTCGCCGATATATTCGGCGTCAACGATTGTTTCGTCAGAAGACTGCGCAAGCTTTTTTGAAAAAACGCTCTCAATGCCGCTGCCGGAATCGGAAAGCGAAGCGATCAGATTCTGGATCGAACGTGTCCGTTCCTTAATATCGATCGCAAAGCGTCCGGTGTCTTCGGAATATTTAATCATATAAAGAGGAGAATCTTTATTTGTCTTGACGATATTATGATAGACCTCACGCAGCTCGCTGTTTTTGTGCGTATCATAACGTGACGCACCCAAAGGACGATAGGTGCTTAGATAATACTGATAGGCGCTGTCAATTACAGCCATGAAATCCCCTCCTTTCCTCCATGAAATTGTATCTGGGATTCTCTATGAAATAATCGGAAAGGTCTGCACTCCTCCGTGAGCACAGCCAAATGCGATTTTATACGCTTATAATATCGGTCAGAAGTGTGGTTTTATTTAGGGTAAAATGTAAAACTATGGTAAAAATAAAAAGTAGTTGACGCTGGTGGAGGATTATGCTATAGTAAACTCGCGATGGAAGTAGGTCTTTTTTTTATGCCTTTTTTTAGGCTGTAAAAAGCACAAAGAAATTTAATGGAGGTGGAAGTTGTGCGCACAAAAATAACATTGGCATGTACCGAGTGTAAGAACCGTAATTACAACATGACAAAAGACAAGAAAGCTCATCCGGACAGAATGGAAACCAAGAAGTACTGCAGATTCTGTAAGGGCCATACATTACACAAGGAAACCAAATAGACTCTAGGAGCAAAGGGGTGAGAAGATGGGAGAGACCGAGAACAAAGCTCAAAAGCAGAGCTTTTTTAAGGGCCTGTCGGCTGAATTTAAGAAGATCATTTGGCCGGACAAAAAATCACTTGCAAAACAGACGACGGCAGTTGTTGTTGTTTCCGTAGTAATGGGTCTTGTAATCGCGCTTCTGGATTATGTGATTCAGTATGGCGTTGATTTCCTGATTGGTTTAAAGTTTTAGTGGAGGCATAGGTGATTTATGGCAGAGGCACACTGGTATGTAGTTCATACCTACTCAGGATATGAGAATAAGGTAAAGGCGAACATTGACAAAACGATTGAAAACCGGCATCTGGAGGATCAGATCTTAGAGGTCCGCGTACCGATGCAGGAGGTCGTTGAAATGAAAAATGGCGCTAAGAAATCCGTATCAAAGAAAATGTTTCCGGGATACGTGCTTATCAATATGGTAATGAATGATGACACTTGGTACGTTGTCAGAAATACCCGTGGTGTTACCGGATTTGTAGGTCCGGGATCGAAGCCGGTACCGCTTAGCGATGCGGAAATGAGACCTTTGGGAATCAGGACGGAGGACGTTGCAGTTGACTTTGCGGAAGGAGACGCTGTTGTGGTGACGGGCGGTGTCTGGAAGGATACGGTCGGTGTGATCCAGACAATGAATCACAGTAAGCAGAGCGTAACGATCAACGTTGAACTTTTCGGCCGCGAAACGCCGGTAGAAATAAGTTTCGCAGATGTAAAGCTTATGAATTAAGCGAAGTGTATGACACTTATAACGAATTAAGGAGGCAATTCCAATGGCAAAGAAAGTAGAAGGATATATCAAATTGCAGATTCCGGCTGGCAAGGCAACACCGGCTCCGCCAGTTGGACCTGCTCTTGGACAGCACGGCGTAAACATTGTTGAGTTTACAAAGCAGTTCAATGCCAGAACGGCAGATCAGGGCGATCTGATCATCCCGGTAGTGATCACAGTATATGCGGACAGAAGCTTTAGCTTCGTGACAAAGACTCCGCCTGCTCCGGTATTGATCAAGAAGGCATGCAACATCAAGTCCGGTTCTGCGAAGCCGAACAAGGAGAAGGTTGCAGTTCTCCCTAAGGCAAAGCTTCAGGAGATCGCAGAGTTAAAGATGCCGGATTTAAACGCAGCATCCTTAGAGGCAGCTATGAGCATGATCGCCGGTACTGCAAGAAGTATGGGCGTAACAGTGGAAGAATAGAATGCAAACGCAGCATTCTTCCTAATGTATAGTAACACGAAGTAGAGTGGGAGGGTCCTCTCCCGATATGACCACAAGGAGGTTTATTTTCATGAAAAGAGGAAAGAAATATCAGGACGCTGTAAAATCCTTTGACAAGAGCGCGCAGTACGATGTGGCTGAGGCGATTGGCTTGGTAAAGAAGAATGCTACAGCGAAATTTGATGAGACAATCGAGCTTCATATCAGAACGGGCTGTGATGGACGTCACGCAGAGCAGCAGATCCGTGGTGCGGTTGTACTTCCGCATGGAACAGGTAAGGCAGTGAAGGTCTTAGTATTCGCAAAGGGTACAAAGTTAGATGAGGCACAGGCAGCAGGCGCTGACTTCGTTGGAGGCGAGGAGTTGATTCCGAAGATCCAGAACGAGGGATGGCTGGATTTCGATGTTGTCGTTGCTACACCTGACATGATGGGGGTTGTTGGTCGTCTGGGACGCGTTCTCGGACCGAAGGGCTTAATGCCGAACCCGAAGGCTGGAACAGTTACTATGGATGTGACAAAGGCTGTAAACGACATCAAGGCTGGTAAGATTGAGTACAGATTGGACAAAACAAATATTATCCATGTGCCAGTTGGAAAAGCTTCTTTTACAGAAGAACAGTTGAGCGACAACTTCCAGACCCTTATGGGTGCTATCAACAAGGCTAAGCCGGCAAGCTTAAAGGGACAGTATATCAAGAGCGCAACTCTCGCTTCCACAATGGGACCGGGCGTGAAGCTTAACGTTACAAAGATTGCCAACTAAGTTTTTGTTGACAGACGTAATATACAATGATATAATGCAAGCGTTGTCGTAAGATAACGCTATGCATAATGTGCCGAAGACAGTAGGTGCCGTAAGGCGTAACAAATTTGACCTACCGAGGGATGATTGATGGATTATCATCATGAGAATGATTTGTGACGAATCCTCCCTGCTTTGGCAGGGAGGATTTTTAGTTATAAAAATCGGTTCGGCTTTTATGAAAAATCTAAAAAGGAGGTGCACGATTCGTGGCAAAGGTAGAATTAAAACAGCCTATCGTACAGGAAATTTCTGAAAACATCAAAGACGCGCAGTCTGTCGTAGTAGTTGATTACCGCGGACTTACGGTTGCGGAAGATACTCAGTTGCGTAAAGCATTAAGAGAAGTCGGTGTTTCTTATAAGGTATATAAGAATACATTGGTAAGCCGTGCGGTAGAGGGAACAGAGTTCGAGAACTTAAGAGAAGTGCTTGAGGGACCGAGCGCATTTGCGATTTCAACCACAGATGCGACCGCTCCGGCAAGAGTTCTTGCTAAGTTTGCGAAGACTGCTCCGGCGCTTGAGATCAAGGCGGGCGTTGTAGAGGGAAATTACTTTGATGCAGAGGGCATGAAGGCAATCGCCGCTGTGCCGTCAAGAGAAGAACTGCTTTCCAAATTGCTTGGAAGCTTACAGTCTCCGATTACAAATCTTGCGCGTGTTCTTAATCAGATCGCAGAGCAGGGCGGTACAGCCGATGTATCGGTAGAGACAGCAGCCGCAGAGGAACCGGCAGCAGAAGCTGCAGAGACTCCGGCAGAGTAGTCTAAAGAGCGTAGATGCTCATGATCATTAAAATTATTAAATGGAGGAAGAAATAATGGCAAAGTTAACAACAGCAGAGTTTATTGAAGCTATCAAAGAGTTAAGCGTATTAGAGTTAAACGAGTTAGTAAAAGCTTGTGAAGAAGAGTTCGGCGTATCTGCAGCAGCAGGTGTCGTTGTGGCAGCAGCAGGCGGCGGTGAGGCAGCAGCAGCTGAGGAGAAGACTGAGTTCGACGTAGAGCTGACAGAGGTTGGTCCGAACAAGGTTAAGGTTATCAAGGTTGTTCGTGAGGCAACTGGCTTAGGACTGAAGGAAGCGAAGGACGTTGTAGACGGCGCTCCGAAGGTGATCAAAGAGGCTGCTGATAAGGCAACTGCTGATGACATCAAGGCGAAACTTGAGGCTGAAGGCGCAAAGGTTACTTTAAAATAATCGCGATTTAGCGGATTGAGAAAAGAAAAACAGAGAGTTGGACATATGCTTGCATAAATGACCAGCTCTCTGTTTTTCTTTTTGAGAGCGCAACGCGTCTCGCAGAATTTTTATTCTGCGAGCAATCCGCTAAAATCGAAAGTAGAGCACCCAGAAAAATTATTTTCGGAGGTGCACCTCTCTTTTTGTGTGAAATGGATGGCGTATAAGACATTCATTGCGCATATTCTGCGACATAGCTGCTTGTAGCTAAATCTCTCTTTTTGCATTTTTAAAAGAAACGAAAATGTAAAGAAAGCGCTTGACGGGCGCTCGACACTTGTGATATCATATACGTTGCACTATTATGGAACATTGGACTCATTATGCCCTTTTTCCTAGTGTGCGCGGGAAAACTCCTATACTCTATCTTGTGGTTTGGGGGATTTTTGCGGGGAATGATGAAATTTATAATTTTTTATTATTCTTAATTTTAATAAAAACGAGAGGTGAAACGTCAATGGAGAAAAACAGAATACGTCCGGTGAAA
>URJS01000002.1 GCA_900548205.1 uncultured Roseburia sp.
CGGGCATTTCCATTTTTCGGAACACGAAAAATTACAATGCCCTCAACAGGCTAAAGCCCATAACAACGAGCGACACGTTTCACGAGCCGCTCTTATGTCAACAAAAATGCCGCCTGAACGACTGCCGCCGCCGCGCCCGCGACCGAACAGACGCCATAAAATGCTTCCTTTTTTCCAGTCGTCACAAAGAAGCCTGTCGTGGAAACCAAAAACACGCCTACCGACAAAAGCAGGGGCAAAACAGAAATCCCATACTTCATAAGCCCTCCTTACAAGCTGGTGCGCACGGGCTTTGGCTGATATCCTTTTTTCTCCAGCGCCTTAATGATCTGTTTCTTGTGATCTGTTCCAAAGCTTTCCAACGTGATCCGAAGCTCCACTGCCGCGCTGCGGTTCGTGCTGACAAACTGATTATGCTCCAGCTTTATGACATTGCCCTGCTCCAGTGCGATCGCCGCGGCTACCTTTGAAAGCTCGCCCGGCTTATCCGGCAGCAGCACCGACACCGTAAAGATGCGGTCACGGAAGATCAGCCCCTGCTGCACAACGGAGGACATCGTGATGACATCCATATTGCCGCCGCTAACGATGGAAACCACACGCTTATCCGAGACATCCAACTGCTTGAGCGCCGCAACCGTCAGAAGTCCCGAATTTTCCACAACCATTTTATGATTTTCCACCATATCAAGAAACGCAACAACAAGCTCATCATCCTGCACCGTAATAATATCATCCAGATTTTGCTGAATATACGGGAAAATCTGACTGCCCGGCGTCTTTACCGCCGTACCGTCCGCAATCGTATTGACTGCCGGCAGGGTCGTCACCTTCCCCGCGGCAAACGATGCCTGCATACAATTTGCGCCTGCCGGCTCCACGCCGATCACCCTGATCTTTGGATTTAACAGCTTTGCCAGCGTTGACACGCCTGTCGCAAGACCGCCGCCGCCAATCGGAACGAGAATATATTCCACGAGCGGCAGCTCCTTAAAAATTTCCATCGCGATCGTTCCCTGTCCGGTAGCCACCGCCAGGTCGTCAAACGGATGGATAAAGGTATAGCCCTCCTGCTCCGCAAGCTCATATGCCTTTTTGCACGCCTCGTCATAAACGTCTCCGTAAAGGACTACCTCTGCGCCATAGCTCTTCGTCCGGTTTACCTTAATGAGCGGCGTTGTGGTCGGCATGACAATGACAGCCTTTGCACCATAGCACTTTGCCGCATAGGCAACCCCCTGCGCATGATTTCCGGCAGATGCGGTGATCAGTCCTCTTTTCCGTTCTTCCTCCGACAAGGTGCTGATCTTATAATAAGCGCCGCGCACCTTATAAGCTCCGGTAAACTGCATATTTTCCGGCTTTAGGTACACCTTATTCCCCGTCTGCTCACTCAGATAATCACTGTACACAAGCTTTGTCTCAAGTGTTACCTCTTTTACCTTTTCACTGGCTTCCTCAAATTTATCTAATGTCAGCATATTCTGCCCTCCTACTCTCCACAGCGCGCAAGATCACGGCTTTTTCTATTGGACCTTCACATTAAAAAGTGCGTCTACAAACTCATTGGCGTCAAATTTCTGCAAATCCTCAACATTTTCGCCCACACCGATATATTTTACCGGAATGCCAAGCTCCGAATGGATCGCCACCGCAATACCGCCCTTTGCCGTTCCATCCATTTTCGTCAAAATAATTCCCGTAATCTCCGCAACCTCTGAAAATTGACGCGCCTGATTTAACGCATTCTGCCCCGTCGTTGCATCGAGCACGACCAGCGTTTCACGGTACGCATCCGGATATTCCTTTTCCAGAATACGATTGATCTTTTTTAATTCCTCCATCAGATTCTTCTTATTATGAAGTCTGCCCGCCGTATCACAGAGAAGCACATCCGCATTCCGCGCCTTCGACGCTGCCACCGCATCATACACAACAGATGCCGGGTCTGCGCCCTCCTGTCCGCCGATCATCTCAACACCCGCACGGTTTGCCCACTCCAAAAGCTGATTTCCCGCTGCGGCGCGGAAGGTGTCGGCTGCCGCCAGCACCACGCGTCTTCCCTGATCTTTGAGCTTGCCCGCAAGCTTTCCCACAGACGTTGTCTTTCCAACGCCGTTGACGCCGATGACAAGCACCACCGACCGCTCCTGCTCAAAGCGGTATGCCGTCTCCCCAACATCCATCTGCTCCTTGATGCTGCGGATCAACAGCTCCTTGCACTCCGCCGGCTCTTTGATATGCTGCTCGCGCACCTTCTGCTTTAAGCTTGTGATGATCGCTTCGGTTGCATTCACGCCGATGTCTCCCATGATGAGGATTTCTTCAATCTCCTCATAAAAATCCTCGTCGATACTGGAAAACCCGCTGAAAATCGAATCAATGCCCGATACGATATTATCCCTTGTCTTGCCAAGCCCTGCAACCAGACGGCTCCAGAAGCCCTTCTTTCCATCACTCATTGTTCTCTCCTTATTTGCCGAGGTCGCCCTCGATCAGATTTACGGAAACAAGCGTCGACACGCCCTTTTCCTGCATCGTGATACCATACAGACGATCTGCCGCCGCCATGGTGCCGCGTCTGTGTGTAATGACGATAAACTGCGTATTTTGCGTCAGCTTATGTAAATATTTTGCAAAACGTCCGACATTGGAATCGTCAAGCGCCGCCTCAATCTCGTCCAGCAGACAAAACGGGGACGGCTTTAAATTCTGAATCGCAAACAAAAGCGCGATCGCCGTCAGCGCTTTCTCTCCTCCCGACATCTGCATCATGTTCTGCAGCTTCTTTCCGGGCGGTTGCGCAATGATCCGGATGCCGCACTCTAAGATGTCCTCATCCTCCACAAGCTCAAGCGTTCCTTTTCCTCCGCCAAACAATTCCTTAAATACCCGGTCAAACTCCTGTTGTATCTCGGCAAATTTCTCCAAAAACTGTCTGCGCATACCGGTATCAAGCTCCTCAATGATCTCAACGAGCGTCTTTTCCGCTTCGATCAGATCATCATGCTCCGTCTTTAAAAATTCATACCGTTCCGACACTTCCTTATAATCCTCGATCGCATTGACATTGACGTCGCCAAGTCCCCGGATTTCATCCTTAATAGCTGAGATAAGCTTTTTTAGAGCGCCAAGATCGGTGTACGTCTCGTCGCGCAGTGCAAGCGCCGCATGACGCGTCAGCTCATACTCCTCCCACATATAATTATTCTGGTATTCCTGCGTCTCCTCCAGCTTCTCTCTCTGACTGTTGAGACGGAAAATCTCTTTGTCAAGCGCTGTCAGCTTCTCTCCAAGCTCCTCGCGTTTTTTAAAAAATCCCTTGTACGCAGCGGACAGCTCCTCTTTTCGCTCGATCGTCTCCTGAAGCTCTTGTTCAAGCCTGATGCAGGCGTCCTCCGACGCAAGAATCGTCTTTTTGATTTCTTCAATATCCCCGCGCTTCTTCTCTGCATCCTGCTTCGCTTCCTTGGCGTCCCGCAAAAATCCTTCCCGCTCATCCTCATAGCGCTTGATCTCACCATTGATACGCTCCAGATTTAAAAGCACAAATTCTTCCTTCTGGCGGATTGCGGCTTCCTCCATCTGAAGTGCGGAAACTGCCTCCTGTGCGGCTGTCTCCTTCTCGCCCTGTGACAAAAGCTCCGCCTGGAGTCTCTTTGTTTCTTCCTCAAGCTCCTGCTCCTTTTGCTTTGCCTCCGCAATCTCCTGTTCGATCAGCGCCTTGTTCTTTGCAATCTCCCGCATCTGGTTCTCGATCTCATTGCCCTCAAGCTGCAGTCCCGCAAAAACGCTCTCGCTCTCATTTTTCTGCTCCTTTGCGCGCTCCGCGTTCAGCTTTGCGGTGTTTTGCAAAATATACAGCTCCTGAAGCTCTGCCTTATTCTTTCCGGCGTCCTCCTCCAACAGCGCGCGCGCCGTCTTAATATCCTCCATGCGGTTTCTTTTCGCCTGGATCTCCGTCTCAAGAGAAGCAACTCTCTGCTCCAGCTCCTCGATCTCTCTCTTTCGGGCAAGCAGATTGCTGCTGTTTTTAAACGCACCGCCCGTCAGTGAACCGCCGGGGCTTAGATACTCTCCCTCCAGCGTCACGATATGCAGCGAATAGCGGTACTTGCGCGCCAGCGCAACCGCGGCGTCAATATGCTCCGTCACAACGACCCTGCCGAGCAGATACGCGATAACTCCCTCGTACTTTGCGTCTGTCTTTACCAGCGTGTGCGCCAGTCCCATGACCCCCTTTTCCTGCAGGGCGTCCATATTCTTAAAATTTCCTTTTCCATTGACGCTCGTCAGCGGCAGAAAGGTTGCCCGTCCAAAGCGGTTCTGCTTCAGATAAGAAATCATCTGCTTCGCAGTCTCCTCATCCTCCGTCACAATATTTTGGATATTGCCGCCAAGTGCAGTCTCGATCGCCGTCTCATATTTCTTTTCCACCTGTATCAGATCAGAAACAACACCGAGCAGTCCGGGATGCTTTGCTCTCTGCTCCATCACGCGCCGGATACTGCTGCCATAACCATCGTAGCGCTCTGCGATATTTTTCAGGGAATCCAGACGCGACTGTTCCTTATGATACTGCGCCACCTCCCGCTCCAGCTGCTCTCTCGTCCCGGCAGACTTCTTTTTCCACTCCCGCTCTTTTTCCTCCATAGCGGCAGCCTCGCGCTTTTTTTCTAAGATCACTGCATTGACACGCTCTAATTCCTTCTGATAGTCTGACAGAACCGCATCTAAATCTGCTTCCTCCGTCTTTCGGGCAAGCAGACGCTTCGTCAGCTGCGCCTTTCGGATATTCATCTGCTCGGACATCGTATCAAAACGCTGCTGCCTTGCCTTTACGGACGCCCGCTGATTTAAAAGCCCCATCAGCGCATTCTTACCGCTCTCAATTCCCTCGGTGCACCGCGCTACTTCCCGCCGCACCGCCTCAAGCGTCTCTACCGCCTCCCCACGCTTTTCGGCGATTGCCAAAAGCCCGGCACGCAGCTCCTTTTGCTCCTCGTCGTAGGAGGCGAGGAAGCTTAAACGCTCCTCCTTCTCCCGATCGATCGAAGCGAGACGGCTCTTTAAATGCTCATCTGTCATCTCGGCAGTATGGATCTGCTCATTTAAGACATTGATCTGCCCCTCAAGCTTTCCCTTCATCACGGCAGAGCTGCTTAAATTTTCTCGGATCGTGGTAAGCTTCTCCTCCGTATCGGAAAGCTCCTGCTCCATCCTCTCATACTCCGACTTGACCTGCTCATAGGCGTCCTTTGCCTCCCGCGCCTCCTGATCCGCAGTCTCAAACTTCGCCTGCACATCCTTCTGCTGCTCGTCAATATGCTCTGCTTCCAAGAGAAACATATTCACATCGTACGTCTTTAATTCCTCTTTTTTCTTCAGATACACACGCGCCTTCTGTGCCTGACGCTCCAGCGGTCCTACCTGACGCTCCAGCTCCGCCAAAATATCGTTCACACGCACCAGATTTTCACGCTCATTCTCAAGCTTTTTTTGTGCGGTCGCCTTGCGCTTCTTATACTTCACGATCCCTGCCGCCTCGTCAAAAAGCTCACGCCGCTCCTCCGGCTTTCCGCTTAAGATACGCTCAATCTGTCCCTGACCGATGATCGAATAGCCCTCTTTTCCGATACCGGTATCATAAAAGAGCTCCGTAACATCCTTTAGGCGGCACGGACTTCCATTGATCAGATACTCGCTCTCTCCCGAGCGGTAGACGCGCCTTGCGACTGTCACCTCCTCAAAATCGATCGCCAGCTGATGGTCCGAGTTATCCATTGTAATCGCAACATAGGCATAGCTTAAGGGCTTACGATTCTCCGTTCCCGCAAAAATAACATCCTGCATACTCGCCCCGCGCAGCTGCTTGGCGCTCTGCTCTCCAAGCACCCAGCGGACAGCATCCGCCACGTTGCTCTTGCCGCTGCCGTTTGGTCCCACAATGCCCGTAATTCCGTTATGAAAATCAAATAAAATTTTATTCGCAAACGATTTAAAGCCCTGCACTTCGATACTTTTCAGATACATAGATACCTCTCTTTTGCCTACGCTTGCGGCTTTAAGCGCAGCAGCGCCTGATAGGCCGCCTCCTGCTCCGCCGCCTTCTTCGTATGACCGCTTCCTTCTCCAAGCTTCCGCTCTCCGATCTTTGCCGCCACGCGGAAATTCTTATCGTGATCCGGTCCCTCCTCCGCAAGCAGCTCATAATGCAGCGGCTCCTTATACGTTCCCTGCACCAGCTCCTGTAAAATCGTCTTACTATCATAAAACAATTTCTTGTGCTCAATATCTGTCAGGATAAACCGCTGAATGAATGTCTGCGCCGGGGAAAATCCGCCGTCCAGATAGATCGCGCCGATCAACGCCTCCAATGCATCCGACAAAATTGATTTGCGCGTTCTTCCTCCCGTCTGCTCCTCACCCTTCCCCAGAAAAAGGTAGCTGCCCAGACGCAGCTGCCGCGTACAGAGCGCAAGCGTCGGCTCGCAAACAATGCTTGCCCGCAGCTTCGTCAAATCTCCCTCCGGAAGCTTCGCATAATTCCGGTAAAGAAAGTCACTCGATACAAGCTCCAAAACAGCATCCCCCAGAAATTCCAGCCGCTCATTATCCGAGAGCTTCCTCATATGTCTCTCATTTGCATAGGAGCTGTGCGTCAGCGCCTGTCTAAGCAGCCCCTTTTGCCGAAACTCATACCCGATCGCCTTTTCCAATTCTTCCAGCCGTTCCATATACTCCTCCCTCCCGGCAAGGCTTTTCTTGCGCCACAGCCTCCTATAGCGTAAGAAAAGCTCTCCCGGCTTCACAAAAGCCCTTGTTGCAGAAACAAGGGCTTTCTACTTTCCGTCATCCGGTTATCTTTTATGCGTTTAACGCATTCTTAATCTCCTCTACCGCATCCGCAACCGTCACGATATGCTCTGCGTCCTCATTGGCAATCTCAATATCAAACTCATCGCCGATTCCCATGATGATCTGTAATACATCAAGTGAATCCGCTCCCAGATCATCCACGAAATTTGTCTCCATCGTGATCTCCTCCGGGTCTACATTTAATACCTCTGCAATAATTTTTGTCAGCTTTTCAAATTCCATTCCTTTACTCCTTTTCCTGTTCTTTTCCATTGTTCAGATTATTCCTGATCTTCCCATTGATGTCCTGCTTTTGAAATGTCACGCACTGGTAAATCGCATTGGTGATCTCCGTCGCCTTCGCGCTGCCGTGCGTCTTTACCACAAGCCCGTTTAAGCCCAAAAGCGGCGCTCCGCCATACTGCGTCGCATCGAAATCCTTCAGCGTCGCCTTTAATGCCGGAAGCGCAAGAGCTGCGCCAAGCTTGCTCCTTAGCGTGCTCGTCATGCCTTTTTTGATCGCGCCGATCAACGTGCTGCTTAGCCCCTCATAAAGCTTTAGGATCACGTTCCCGACAAACGCCTCGCAGACGATCACATCCGCCTCTCCGTGCGGAATCTCACGCGCTTCAATGCTGCCCACAAAATTGATGGCCTCACATTCCTTTAAGAGCGGATAGGTCTCCTTTACCAATGCGTTTCCCTTCTCCTCCTCCGCGCCGATATTGACGATCGCAACGCGCGGACGATTGATGCCCAGCACATGCTCCATATAAATGGAGCCCATCTGTGCAAACTGAAGCAGATGGGACGATCTTGCATCCACATTCGCACCACAGTCGATCAGCAATGAGACGCCGCGCTCTGTCGGGATCAAAGGCGCTAACGGGGGACGTTCGATCCCCTTGATCCTTCCGATCAGCACCTGTCCGCCGACAAGGATCGCACCGGAGCTTCCGGCAGAAACAAAAGCATCCGCCTCCTTTTGCTTCACCAAATTCATGCCCATAACGATTGAGGACTGCTTTTTTTTGCGGATCGCATTGACCGGAGGCTCTGCGGTCTCAATGACTTCTTCTGCATGTACCACACGGATCCTCTCCTTTGGATATGTGTGCTTTTCAAGCTCTGCGCAGATAACATCCTCCTGCCCAATAAGCAAAACCTCAATATCCTCTCTCTCCCGAATGGCGTCCACAGCACCCTTCACAGGCTCTGCGGGGGCGTGGTCTCCGCCCATCGCATCCAAAACAACCCGCGTTATTTTAGCATCACTATTCTGCTGCATATTCCAATCTCCCATCTACCCTGCAAGGGTCTCCCCTCGCGTCTATAACAAAATATATTATAACTCCCTCTATAAGTCAATACGCAAAAAATCAGTTTTTCTAGTTATAGAACTCCTCATTGCGCTCGCGCTCCGCAGCAATATCCTCCTCGGACATGTATTTGATAAAAATCTTTTCCAGTATGCGGTTTGCAATCACCATATAGACGACCGGAACGACCATCAGCAGCGGCGGCAGCAGAAAAATCAGAAATGCAGCTCCCAGAAACAAAAGCAACAGAACAAACGACCACGGAAGATTTGCAACCGCGATCAGCGCCGCATTCTTTAGTACCTGCCGCAGATGATTCTCAAAACGCGCCATATAAGAGAACACATAGACGCCCCATGTTGAAACCAAAAGAATAAAAATCAGGAACACGATATAAAGCACGCCCCCCTTGCCTCCGTTTACTGCAATATGGTACATGATATAGCTGTCAAATCCCATAAAAAGCGCAATCCCGAAAACAATCAGTCCGGCGGCAGCCCCCTGTTTGAAGTTGCTGCGGAACGCATGCCAATACTCCTGCCAGATATAACTCCTGCCATGCCTTACCACCTTGTTGACAGCATAATACATCGCAACTGTCGCAGGTCCTGCAAGAACGGCGGTCAGCCAGCAAATGATCCAGTAGAGTATCACGCCGCTTCCCCATGCCACAAAAAATAACGTCACAAGCGGAACGCAGCAGAAAATCCAAAGCACATTGAGCAAAACACAGTCAATCGCCTTATTCATCCCCTGAAAAAACTTATTGTCTAAATTAAATAATTCTCCCATTTGAAATATCTCCTAGTAAAGTGAAAAGGTGGGAGTGTTTCAAACACTCCCACCTACAGGTTTTTCTTAGTCCTGAGCAATGATTTCTTTCTTATTATAAGAGCCACAGTTCTTGCATACTCTGTGAGGCATCATTAACTCGCCACATTTGCTGCACTTTACCAATGCAGGAGCAGTCATTTTCCAGTTTGCTCTTCTTTTATCTCTTCTTCCTTTGGAAGATTTATTCTTTGGACAAATCGACATCTACTTACACCTCCTTAAATTTGTTAAAGACATCTTGGATTGCTGCCATTCTTGGATCCAGTTCTGTTCTCTGGCAATCGCAGTTCCCCTTATTCAGGTTCATTCCGCACACTTTGCAAATTCCTTTGCAATCCTCCTTGCACAGAACTTTCATCGGCCAGTTCACCAAAATCTCTCCATAGATAAGCTTATCTATATCCAGATTTAATCCAATCAGGTAGTCAATAGATTCCATCTGCTCGTCCCCGATGACAGAGCCGTCTAACGTAAGCTCCTTATCAACGGACACATGAATGTCTGTCGGAACCTCCGCCAGACAACGGCTGCACGGAATTGATACCGTCATATGCGTCTCACCGGAAATCAGCATACGCTTATTCTCCTGATTCGCAATCCGAATATCAATCGGCGCCTTCTGTGTAATAGGAAATTCGCCAAGCCTTGACACAAAGGAATTGAGCTCGATCGGAACTTCTTTGGTAATCTCCTTGTTCGCACAAGACACAATCTCTGAAATATCAATCTGCATGGTTTACTCCTCCCTCTTGGCAAGTATTCTCACGCTTGAGGTCTCACACCTAACCAATTATACATAGGCACATTTTATTTGTCAATCATTTCTTTGCAAAAATTGTCAAGTTTTTTTACTTGACAGTTCTACTTCACAAGTGCCACGGTCTCTCTTGCGATCGCAAGCTCCTCGTTTGTCGGGATCACGCATACCTTTACCTTAGAATCCGGTGTAGAAATAACCTTGTCCTCACCACGCACCGTATTTGCCGCATCATCCACGCCAATGCCGAGATAGCCGAGATAATCCATTACCTGCTTTCTGACGATCTGCGTGTTTTCACCGATTCCTGCCGTAAATGCGATGGCATCCACACCGTTCATGGCTGCCGCGTAAGCGCCGATATATTTCGCCACACGATAGCTGAACACCTCAAGGGCATTGATCGCCATCTCATTCCCCTCCTCGTAAGCAGCCTCCAGATCACGGAAGTCGCTGGAGAGACAGGAAATTCCCTGCACGCCGGATTTCTTATTTAATACGTCCATAACGCCGTCAATATCAAGATTCTCCTTCTTCGCGATAAACTCCATGATCGCCGGATCAATATCGCCGCAGCGTGTTCCCATCACAAGACCCTCAAGCGGCGTCAGACCCATGGAGGTATCCACGCACTCACCGTTTCGCACTGCGCTGACCGACGCACCGTTGCCAAGATGCGCCACGATGATCTTGGAATTTTTCAGCTCCATTCCCAAAAACTCAGCCGTGCGCTTTGAAACAAAGCTGTGGCTTGTACCGTGGAAGCCGTAGCGTCTCACCTTATATTTCTCATAATACTCATACGGCAGACCATAAAGATATGCCTTCTTCGGCATGGTCTGGTGGAAGGCAGTATCAAATACGCCGACCATCGGCACATTTGGCATCAGCTCCTTACATGCCGCAATTCCGATCAGATTCGCAGGATTATGAAGCGGCGCAAGGTCGTTGCACTCCTCGATCGTCTGCAGCACCTCCGGCGTCAGCAGCGTAGACGCTGCAAACTTTTCTCCGCCATGTACCACGCGGTGTCCGACCGCATCAATCTCAGAGAGGCTTCCAAGCGCTCCCGTCTTTGGATTTACAAGCGCTTCCAATACCATCTGAATTGCCTGCTTATGTGTTGGCATCGCAGCCTCTGTGATCTCCTTGTCAAGTCCCGTTTTCTGATATACCAGTCTGCCGTCAATTCCGATTCTCTCACACAATCCTTTCGCCAGCACTGCTTCGCTCTCTGAATCGATCAGCTGATATTTCAGTGACGAGCTTCCGCAGTTAATAACTAATACATTCATGATCTTCCTCCTTTAGAACAGTCTCTTGTAATGACTGTATACCTTATCAGTATACCCCTCTTTTTGCCCCCAGACAAGCTATTATTTGTCACTTTTTTATAATTTATCGCAAAAAGAATGCTAAATTTTTAACGTTATTTTTTTCACAGCTACAATGTTTCGTTGCATCCTGCCGTAAAAATATGATACCATACGACTAAAACAACGAGCGGCACGCTTCGCGAGCGCTCTTATGTCAATAAAATACCCGGCAGCATGCTGCCGCACAGGAGGTCTTATGACAGTCATCGGAATCATCGCCGAATATAATCCGTTTCACAATGGGCACGCCTACCAGATCGAACACATCCGCCGACAGACAAACGCCGACTATATCGTTGTCGCCATGAGCGGCGATTTTGTACAGCGCGGCGCCCCCGCCTTGATCGATAAATATGCACGGGCGCGGATGGCGCTCGCCTGCGGCGCAGACCTTGTCGTTGAGCTTCCGGCAATCTGGGCCCTATCCTCCGCAGAAGCCTTCGCAGAGGCAGGAATTTCCCTGTTTGAGCAAATGGGCTGTGTCGACGGCATCTGCTTTGGCGCAGAATCGGATCAGCTTCCTCTTTTAAAACAGATTGCCGCATTCCTCACAGAAGAACCTTCCCCCTATCAGAACCTTCTTTCTTCTTATTTAAAGGAAGGCTTTTCCTTTCCCGCGGCGCGCGCCAAAGCGACGGCAGACTGCCTTTGTGCGGATGCGCCGGACGCGGCGGCAATCCATGCGATCCTGTGTGCGCCAAATAATATTCTCGCCATCGAATATTTAAAAGCGCTGAAACGCCGAGACAGCAAAATGGTTCCGTACCTGATCAAGCGGGAGGGCGCAGGCTACCACGAGTCGGAAATACGAACGTCTGAGACGTCGCCTGTATGGCAGCAAGCCCCCGCTGCCTCTCCCACACAGCCGCCAACTGCCTCCGCGACTGCGATCCGCAGACTGCTGCTCTCCGGCAATGCCGATGCCGCGGCTCCCGCTCTTGCACACGCCATGCCGCAGGATGCCTTATCCATTCTGGGAGAATATCTGCATCATGCCCCGCTCCTTACCGAGAATGATTTTTCCGCCGCTTTGTGCTATCTGCTTTTCACAAGCACAAAGGAGCAGCTCGCCAAGCTTGCCGATTCCAATGCAGACATTGCCGGCCGCATTTTTAAAAACCGTTTCCAGGCTGCCTCCGTTTCCGCGCTCTGCGCCGTAAATAAGAGCCGCGACGTTACCTACACGCGCATCAGCCGGATTCTTTTTCACCTGCTGTTACAGATTACAAAAGATGACATACAGCTTGCCAAAGACGCCGGATATGTTCCCTATCTGCGCCTGCTTGGCTTTCGCAGAGACTCTGCGGCGCTTCTTTCCGAGCTCAAGCGCCATGCCCGTGTACCGCTGATCTCCAAGCTTGCCGATGCGTCAAAGGTTCTTCCTCCCTCCTCCCTTGCGATTCTGGAAAAGGATATTTTTGCCGCCAACCTGTATGAACAGACACGTTTCCTCAAACAAAACAGCGGGCGTCCCGCGGTGGGGGACGCCCGTCTGTCAGATCAGATGACCTTACGAGAGGAATATACGCGCAAGCTTATTGTCATCTGAGTACGCCGCAGAATGCCCCTGCGGCGTATATGAAATATATTTCTTATGAAGCTTTTTCCTAATGGTGGAACAGGCGGATACCGGTAAATGCCATCGCCATCTGATACTTGTTGCAGGTATCGATCACATGGTCATCACGGATGGAGCCTCCCGGCTGCGCAACATATTTTACGCCGCTTCTGTGCGCACGCTCAATATTATCGCCAAATGGGAAGAATGCGTCTGAACCCAGCGCGACATCTGTATTCTTATCTAACCACGCGCGCTTCTCCTCCGCTGTAAATACCTTCGGCTTTTCCGTAAAGATCGCCTCCCATGCACCGTCTGCGAGCACATCCATATAGTCCTCGCCGATATACAGATCAATGGCATTATCTCTGTCGGCACGCTTGATCGTTTCCTTAAACGGAAGGGAAAGTACCTGCGGAGACTGGCGCAGCCACCAATTATCTGCCTTTGTTCCTGCAAGCCTTGTGCAGTGGATCCTTGACTGCTGCCCTGCTCCGATACCGATCGCCTGTCCGCCCTTGACATAGCAGACAGAGTTTGACTGTGTATATTTTAAGGTGATCATCGCGATCGCAAGGTCAATCTTCGCAGACTGCGGCAGCTCTTTATTTTCCGTTACCAGATGATCAAAGAAATGCTCGTCGATCACAAGCTCGTTTCTTCCCTGCTCAAAGGTGATGCCGAATACCTCCTTTCGCTCCACCGGCTTTGGCACATAGGACGGATCAATCTGGATCACGTTGTAATTGCCGTTTTTCTTTTCCTTTAGGATCGCAAGCGCTTCCTCCGTATAGCCCGGCGCGATCACGCCGTCCGACACCTCGCGCTTGATCACAAGCGCCGTCTCCTTATCGCAGACGTCCGAAAGAGAGATAAAATCACCAAAGGACGACATGCGGTCCGCACCTCGCGCACGGATATATGCGTTGGCAAGCGGCGTAAATTCCACATCCATATCATCCACCCAATAAATCTTACGCTCCACCTCAGAAAGCGGAAGCCCGACCGCCGCCCCCGCCGGAGACACATGCTTAAAAGAGGTCGCTGCCGCAAGCCCTGTCGCGCGCTTTAATTCCGACACCAACTGCCAGCCGTTCAATGCGTCCAAAAAATTAATATATCCCGGCTTCCCGCAAAGCACCTGAATCGGAAGCTCTCCCTGTTCCATGTAGATACGGGAAGGCTTTTGATTCGGGTTACAGCCATATTTCAATTCTAATTCTTTCATGATGCATGTCATCCTTTCCTAAGCTTACACATTTTTATTGACAATCCTTGTCTCATATTCCCCGGTCTCAAGCGCAATATAGCGCACAAACAAGGACACCTTGTTTTCTTCGTTCAAATTTTCCCAGAGCATCCTTGTAAAATCGTCGATCGCCCCTTCTATCCTGACACGCTTTGGCTCTCCCTCAAAGCTTGGGAGCGGATTCCCGTCATTCTGATAGGTATGGATAAAGCGTCCCTCGCCTGCCGGCGGGTTCTCATACGCAAAGGTGTATCTGCTGCAGCTTTCCGGATTGCCGTCGCTGCTCTTTAAAATTGACATTGCATAATTAAAGCTGCCGTTTTCTATATGCATGATCCCTGAAATACGCGGTGTATAATTTGGCGCATCCGGCTCAAATTCTCTTGTGCGCAGCGCCTGCTCAAACGTCTGCTGCTTATCCATGCACGCATAGATCGTATCTGTCTGATCCCCGTTTGTCACGATCGTCTTGTTGCCAAGCACGCGTACAGGTGCATAAATGATCAGACTTGGATCTGTCAGCTTGGAGGGATCAAATGCCTCTGTGCGAATCCCTGCCTGATCCTCCACAAAAATACGGTTTCTGCTGTTCTCACTTCTTCCCATGATAAAATAAGCCGTAACTGCATACCGTCCGTCCGCAGATCTTCCGAGCACGATCCCCCTGCCCGGATATGTATTCTCGGCAAGCTCCCTTTGTAATGACAGCATTTCCATGATTGTCCTCCCTCGTCTAAAAAAACAATAGTAATAATTCTTTTTTAGTGTAGCATGGCGTTTGCTTTTTTACAAGAAAGCAACCCTTATTAGTGCTATGAATTTATTTTCTTAAATTCATTAGTAAATCTTATAATTCTCTCTCCAGCGCCAGAGCACGCTGCTCCCATGTATGCGATGTAAGCGCCTTTTTCCTCCCGCGCACTGCTATTTCCTCCAATGCCTGTGTATCAAGCAGCAGTGCAGACACAATTTCCGGCAGCGCTCCTATTTCCTTTAAGGAAAAATATTTCAGCTCCCTGCCGTCCGCAAACTGCTCCCGCAGATACCTGCTGTCGTCGGTCAGAGCGACCGTCTGCTGCAGCATCGCCGTAAAAATCCGATCGTGCGCGCCGTCCTTAAACCACGGCATGAGATTTAAGGAAAGCCTCGCATTCTGCACCGCCTCCACACAGCGCTCCGAGGTCACCTGACCGCCGTGACGCACGATATTCTGCGGCTTTTTGCAGGAAAGCTCCTCCCAGCCCGCGCCAAAAACATCGACCTTAAGCCCGTACTCTGCCAGTGTCCGTACAGCCTCCCCGCGGAAATAGGTCCGCACATACAGGTCGATTACCGCCATTCCTGCCATAGCCCCACAAAGCTCCCCGTCCGGCACCCCGCCAAGCTCCTCTTTGATGTGACGCTCAAAAACCTGATCCATCGACTGCACCGGATCGGACAGCAAATCCTCCAAAATCCCCTGATAAAAAATCCGGTACTCCGGCTCTTGCGCAGAAATCCTCTGCGCAAGCGGAGCAAGCGGCACATAATTTGCAGTAAACACCAGATCATAGGCGCGCTGTTCATAAGGAATCATAGCTTCTTTCGCTCCAGACGTCAGACTGCCGTTTCCCGCCAGCGGCAAAAACGATACGCTCTGCTTTGGATAGAACCGCTGGACATATGACACATGCTCTCTGTCCACGCAAAAAAGCTTCATGCGCGGCAATGGATGTACCAGCCGCGCATGATAATAAAACGGATGATCCACCAGGATATTTAAGTATTCCATCTCATAGGCGTCCCAGACAAACCGCCCCGCCTCATCCCGAAAAATCTCCTCATCGCCAAGTCCGATAAAGTTAAAGGTAATAAGCGCGCTCTGCCCCCGGACGGCAAAGCCGCCAAGTCCGTTCAGGGACTCATACAGCCTGTCATAGTCAATGAAATAACAGTCATAGCCGCGCTGCCAAAACGCAGACGCAAGCTGCTCGGAAAAATATCCCAGTGTCTCCACCGCATGCTTGATAAAAATAATCTTTGTGATCGTTCCCATATCCTTTTAATTCTTAAAGCTGTGGATCGGCGCAGGAATTCTGCCCCTTCGGTTGATAAAATCATCACAGGAAAAACGGTTGACCGGCATGATCGGCGCATAGCCAAACAGTCCGCCAAACTCCACCGTATCACCGACGCTCTTTCCGATCACCGGAATCAGACGCGCCGCCGTTGTCTTTTGATTGACCATGCCAAGCGCCATCTCGTCGGCGATCATACCCGAAATCGTCGTTGCCTTCGTATCGCCCGGAATTGCGATCATGTCAAGTCCCACCGAACAGACACAGGTCATTGCCTCAAGCTTCTCTAAGGTGATCGCCCCCGCTGTCACCGCGTCGATCATGCCCTGATCCTCGCTGACAGGAATAAACGCGCCGCTTAGTCCGCCCACATAGGAGGACGCCATCACGCCGCCCTTTTTTACCTGATCGTTCAACAGGGCAAGCGCCGCCGTCGTTCCCGGCGCACCTGCATACTCCAGTCCGATCTCGCAGAGAATATCTGCAACCGAATCACCGATCGCAGGGGTCGGCGCAAGTGAGAGGTCGATAATTCCAAACGGAATGCCAAGCATCCTTGACGCCTCCTGTGCCACAAGCTGGCCGACACGCGTGACCTTAAACGCCGTTCTCTTGATCGTCTCGCAAAGCACCTCAAAGCTCTCACCGCGCACCTGTTCCAACGCCGTCTTTACGACACCCGGTCCGCTGACTCCGACATTGATCACCGCGTCCGCCTCCGTCACACCGTGAAATGCCCCCGCCATAAACGGATTGTCATCCGGCGCATTGCAAAAGACTACAAGCTTCATGCAGTCCACGGAATCCCTGTCCTCCGAACGCTCTGCAACCTCAAGCAAAATCTCACCCATCAGGCGGACAGCATCCATATTAATGCCTGTCTTTGTGGACGCAAGATTGACGGAGCTGCACACACGCTCACTTCTACAGAGCGCCGCCGGAATCGAACGGATCAGCATCTCATCCGCGCTCGTCATCCCCTTTGAAACAAGCGCAGAATATCCGCCGATCAAATTTGCGCCGACTGCCTCTGCCGCCCGGTCCAGCGTCTGTGCGATCGTCACAAAATCCTCCGGCGTTTTACATGCCGCACCGCCGATCAAGGCGATCGGCGTCACGGAAATCCGCTTATTGACGATCGGGATGCCAAACTCCGTCTCGATCCGCTGCGCTGTTTTTGCCAGATCACGCGCCACCGAAGTAATGCGTCTGTAGATCTTTTCATTCAGCCTTTCCAGATCAGCGTCGATGCATTCCAGCAGACTGATCCCGATCGTGATCGTACGGACGTCCAGATTTTCCTGCTCCACCATCTTATTGGTCTCATTTACTTCCCAGCTGTTAATCATATTCCTCTCCATTCCGAAGCGATTTGTTAAATCCTGTGCATTTTCTCAAAAATTTCTTCCCGCTGGCATTTCACGGAAACGCCAAGCGCCTCCCCAATCTCATCCAGCTCCCTCCTGCAGTCTGAAAAAGATTTCACCATATCCGCCACGTCCACGATCATCATCATATTAAAATATCCCGATACGATCGTCTGTGAAATATCAAGAATATTCACCCTGCTTTCTGAGAGATATGTGCTCACCTTCGCGATAATCCCGATCGTATCCTTTCCAACGACTGTAATGATCGCCTTTTCCGCCATCTGCTCCATCCTCCTTCCACCTCATCTCTATTCTGTCTTTTCTGTCATATACTGCCCTGCTTATCCCGCTCCTGCCGACTTTGCCGCCTAAAAGCGCATGATCTCGGATGCTTCGCTGCGTCCCGCGACGTACAGCGGAAAATCGTCTCCGCTGTACGGATTTTCTCCAAGCGTGATCTCTACCCGCACCGTCTCATAGGCAAGCTGTGGATAATTGTTTTCCTTTGAGAGATGCCCCAGAAACACTGCCTTAAGCCCGTCATGCAGCACCTCCCCTAACAGCTTCCCGCACAGCTCGTTTGACAAATGCCCCTTTTCGCCCAAAATACGCTGCTTCAGCGAATACGGATAAGCTCCTGCCTGCAGCATATGTACGTCGTGATTCGATTCCAAAAAGAGCACATCCATTGCCTTTAGCTTCTCAACGATCCGCTCGTCATAGGTTCCAAGGTCCGTCATGACCGCCAGAGTCTTATCCCCCTGACGGAACTTGTATGCAACCGGCTCGGCTGCATCATGGGAGATTGCGATTGGCTCGATCGTCAGGTCTCCGATCGTAAAATCAACCTCCGCCTGCACCTCATGAAACAGTCCTGTGTCAATTTTTCCGACTGCCTTTGTGGCAAGGATCGCCTCGATCGTTCCCGCTGTCGCATACATCGGCAGCCCATACCTCCTTGCCAGCACGCCAAGTCCCTGTATGTGATCCATGTGCTCATGCGTCACAAGGATCCCCTGCATTTCCGCTGTTTTTAACCCAACCGAATTTAATCCTTCCTCAATCCGCTTTCCGCTGACACCTGCGTCGATCAGCAAATGGCAGCTGTCTGTTCCGACACACAGACAATTACCGCTGCTTCCGCTTGCTATACTGCATAATTCCATTTCTTACTCATTCTCTTTCTCATTCTCTTTTTGACGGAAAAGCTCCTGCCATCCAAGCGTGATCTCATCCCCGTCCTTTAATTCCGCCGCATACTGCGCATTGCTTCCATTCAGCTTTGTAATGATCGCCCTTCCAGCAGATGCCTTTAGATCAAAATCATAAAAATCAAAAATATCGACAAACACATAGTCTGCCTTTCCTGTCAGACGCACCGGCTTTCCGTTGATCATCACAGAGATTTCCTTTTGGGGCTTTGTATCTTCCGCCGCGTCTCCCTCTCCTGCGCTGCCTGCCGCATCGTTGTCCGCAGAATCCGCCTGTTTTTCCTCCGCCTCCTCCTTAAGCTCCATAGCCTGCGGCTCCGCCGCTCCAAAGGAGTGGACGGTCCAATCCACGGTAAAATTTTCATAAATCAGGGTATCTGCACCTGCCGCGCGGTTATTCACCAATATATCAGTCAACCTCTACGTCCATAAACGCCGCAAGCTGCTCGACCGTGTAAAAGCCGCGCACCTCAATCTGATCGCCCGCGCAGATCTGATAGGACGGCAGCCCTAAGCTGCCGTTGACCTCTAAAAGCCTCGGACAATGCACCACATGACCATTCACCATAAAATCAATTGACGATGCCGTATATTCCTCAAGCTGTTCCAGGGTACGAACCGCCGCCCGCCCCTCGGTCGATGGCTCAATAATAATCTCGCAATTTGGCTCCAGCGGCGTATTGATGCCAACGGGCTTATCATTCATATAAATAAGCGCGGACTCCCCTTCCTCGCCGCGCACGATGCGCGGCGTTCCGTTTACCGAAAATTCCAGACTTTTTCCGCGCTTCGGAAACAGCTCCACATTCGGGAACCCTGCCTGCAGCGCGGCATCCACGATCGTCAGCTTATGATTGTCATATAATTTGATATGCTCCCCGTTAAAGCGTACCATCGTAAACCGGTTGCGCTGATCGTAATAATTAAGACAAATACCGATCGGCGTGACAAGCAGCGGATCCTTTTTGATCTCCTGCTGCAAAAACGTCACCTCCTGCAGCACTTCTTCTCCGCGCAGCGCAACACGCTCCTTGATCAGCCCAAGCTTCTCTGCAAGCAGCTCCGTGTAGCCGTGAATCTTTCCGCCTCCGCCAACAACAAATACCGCGCTGACACTCTTATCGCCGTTTAGCTCCTTGATCTTTGCCGCCACCTCCGTCGCCATCTTATCAACGACAGGGGCAGTCAGCTCCCAGATTTCCTCTGACGAAACCGTATGCTCAAGCAGCATAATATCACGATAGGTAATCGTATCTCCCTCGCCGCTTGCTGCCTTGATCGTCTCCGCCGTCTGAAAATCCACCAGATACTGCTGCACGATCAGCTCCGTGATCTCATCTCCGGCAAGAGGGATCATCCCGTATGCGATCACGCTGCCATCCTTTGTCACCGAGATATCCGAGGTTCCGGCTCCAATATCCACAAGCGCGATATTCAGCAGCCTGAAATTCTCCGGGATTGCAATATTGATCGCGGCGATCGGCTCTAACGTCATATTTGCGACTGTCAGATCCGCCAGCTCCACCGCGGCATAAAGTCCGTCCACGACATCCTCCGGCAGAAACGTCACGATCAGCTCCTCCCCGATCTCCTTGGCTTTATGCGACTCCAGCCTTGCCATCTGCTCTCCGTTCAGATAATAGTGCATCACGGAATAGCCGACGCAGTAAAACTGATACTTCGTATCGTTCATTTCTTTTAAAATATCCTGCGCCCGCTCGACTCCGAGCAGCTCTAAGGTATGGACATCCTCCCCGGTCACAACCCGCTCCTCAGGAAATTCGTAGGTTGCCGTTGTCGTCACCGTCTTTAATACACGCCCCGCTGCCGCAATACAGACCTCGCTCAACGGCTGGGCAATCTGCGTTTCCAGCGCCTCCTTGACCTTTCGTATCGTCTTTGCCACGCGTCCAATGTCATGAATCTGTCCATCCACCATTGCCCGCGTCTCATGCTCCGCAACATACTGCGCCACTACGATAAACTCGCGTTCGTCTGTTTTATAGCCAACTGTTCCCACTATGCTGCGCGTTCCAATATCCAGTCCAAATACTAATGGGTGCTCTAATGTATTCCAATCACTCATCTGTGTTTCTCCTGCCCTGCGCCATCCCCTGCAAAATCCGGTCAATTTGACGCAATGTATCTTCTATCGTCCCGTTATTATCGATCACAGCCGCACAGGCGCTGCGATACTCCGCCTCGCCAAGCTGGCTGCAAAAAATCTGCCGTATCTTCTCCTTAGAATATCCGCGGTCCCTCATCAGCCGCTCTCTGCGCACATCCTCCCTCGTATAGATATACCAAAGCTCGTCGCAGATTTCATCGTAATGCTCCTCAATGAGCAGCGCGGCCTCCAGCACAAGAAGCTTTAATGCTCCGCGCTCCCGCTCTCTCGCCGCTCTTTTCTTTACATACTCCTTTACCGCCGGATGAACGATCGCATTCATCTGTTTTCGGCTCTCCTCCCGTGAGAAAATAAGCTCTGCAAGCTTTTGCCGGTCAACCCCGCCCTCCGGCAGACAGATCCCTGCTCCAAAGGCTTCGATGATCCTCTCATAGCACTGCGTCCCGGGCTGCATCAGCATATGCGCAATCTCATCCGCCAGCATGACCTCCGTGTCCGGCTTCTTCGCAAGATATGAAAGAATCTGTGACTTTCCCGCTCCCACGCCCCCGGTAATTCCGATAAATTTCATCCTGTCTCTCCTACTTCGCCTGATACCAGTCGCTTCCGGTATGCACGTCAATCTCCAGACACACGGCAAGCTGCGCCGCACCGTGCATTTCCTCCTCTAAGATTGCCCGCACCTGCGCCTCCTCATTTGCCGCCGTCTCCACCAAAAGCTCATCGTGCACGGTTAAGATCAGCCTTGACAAAAGTCCTTCCGCCAGCAGTCTGTCGTGCACGCGGATCATCGCGATCTTGATAATATCCGCCGCCGTTCCCTGGATCGGGGAGTTCATCGCAATGCGCTCCCCGAACGCCCGCTGCATAAAATTACTGCTGGAAAGCTCCGGGATCGGGCGTCTCCTTCCAAACATCGTCGTCACATATCCCTGCTCCTTCGCCTGCGTCACCAGTCCGTCCAAGTAGCCCTTGATTTTTGGATATGTCTCAAAATAGCGCTCGATATATTCTGCCGCTTCCTTCTTGCTGATACTTAAATCCTGACTTAAGCCAAACGAGCTGATACCGTATACGATCCCGAAATTTACCGCCTTCGCATTGCGGCGCTGCAGATCCGTCACCTCATCAAACGGGATGTGGAATACCTGAGACGCTGTCGTGCGATGGATGTCCTGCGCCGTCCGGTACGCCTCGATCAGCTTTTCATCCTCCGACAAATGCGCCAGCACCCGCAGCTCGATCTGCGAGTAATCCGCATCCATAAAGACAAATCCGTCTTTCGGGAGAAATGCCTTGCGGATCAAACGTCCCAGCTCGATCCGCATTGGAATATTCTGTAAATTCGGCTCCGTGCTGCTAAGACGCCCGGTCGCCGTGATCGTCTGATTAAAGGAGGTATGGATCCTTCCATCCTCCGCGATATAATTGACAAGTCCATCGGCATACGTCGACTTTAGCTTCGCAAGCTGCCGATACTCTAAAATATCCGCCACGATCGGATGATCCGGCGCAAGACGCTCCAATACCTCCGCCGCCGTAGAATACCCGGTCTTTGTCTTTTTGCCGTTGGGAAGCTGGAGCTTCTCAAATAAAATCACGCCAAGCTGCTTGGGAGAATTAATATTAAATTCCTCCCCTGCCTTCTCATAGATGCTTGTCTCCAGCGCTCCGATCTGAACCGAAAGCTTCTCTGCATATTCCCTGAGCGCTTCTCCCGATACCCGTATGCCTTCCTTTTCCATATCTGCCAGTGTAAATACCAGCGGCATCTCGATCTTACGGAACAGCTCCTCCATGCCCGTCTCCCGCAGTGCAAGAAGCAGACGCTCCCTTGCCGCCCATGCCACATATGCCGGATAGCAGACCGCCCTTAAAAACTCCGCCGGACACTCTGCCGCCGCCTTCTCATAGGTGCGCTTCTCAAGCAGGTCCTTGCGTGACGGGATCATCCCGTCGATATAATCCTTTGCAATATCCTCATAGGGGTATTCATTTTTTAAAGGATTTAACAGATACGCCGCTATCTCCGCATCAAAAAGCGCTTCTTCCGTGACGGCGCCACGCGCTTTTCGCTCGATCATTCCCATCGCCTTTAGCTGCGGCTTTAAATTCAGCGTCACATAGTCGTTGGCGCCGCTCTCAAAAAACATATCCCGCAGCATCTTCGCCGAAAGCGTCTCTCCCGCTTCCAGATAACAGATTTCCGTCTCACTTAACGCCACTGCGATCCCAAGAAAACCGCTTTCTTCGCCCGGCTCTGCTGCCTCAGAGGATGTACCGTCAAACAGGCTCATCTGAACGCCGGCTCTCGCCTCCTCTGTCTGCCGCTCCTCCGGAAGCACAAAATAAAATCCGCATGCTCTGCCCTTTGCCGATTCCAAAAACCTGCGCACCTCTTTCTCATCCGTGATCCTCCGAAAATGCTCCTCGGCAGAATTTTTCGGCGCATCCACCGAAAAACGGCTCAACAGGTTCTTAAATTCCAGTTTTTTACAGAGCAAATAGGCTTCCTCCGTATATAACGCGGAAACCTCCTTAAGTCTTGCCCCGGAAAGCTCATATGAAATCTCTGCATGGATGTCAATCGTCGCCAATGTCTTACTCATCTGCGCCAGCTCATAGTGCTCCTTTAAATTCGCACTTGCCCGCGGCGGCTTGATCTCCTCCACATGCGCATATGCATTCTCAATACTTCCATACTGCACGATCAGCGCAGTCGCCGTTTTCTCGCCAATCCCCGGCACGCCCGGAATATTATCCGCGGTATCTCCCATCAGCGCCTTCACATCAATAAACTGCTCCGGCGTTACCTGATATTTCTCGACCACATCCCTCGCATAATAGTCCTCAATCTCTGTTCCCGTCTTCTTTGTCTTTGGAATACGGATCTTAATATGCTCCGAGGCAAGCTGCAGCAAATCTCTGTCCCCCGAGACGACCGATACCTCAAGTCCCTGCTCCTCACTGCTCTTTGCGATCGTTCCAAGCAAGTCGTCCGCCTCATAGCCGCCCTTTTCGATCACGGTGACGCCCATCGCTGAAAGCATTTCCTTCATCAGCGGAACCTGCTCCCTTAGCTCCGTCGCCATCGGCTTTCTCGTGCCCTTATACTCCGCGAACATCTCATGGCGAAAAGTCGGCTGTGGAACATCAAACGCAACGGTCAGGTAATCCGGCTTCTCCTCCTCTAATATCTTAAACATAATATTTAAGAAGCCATACACCGCATTGGTATGCAGTCCTTCTGAATTTGTAAGATCGGGAATCCCGAAAAACGCCCGGTTTAAAATACTGTGCCCATCCATCAATACCAGCTTTTCGCTCATGTCTGTCTCCATTCTGTCTCTATTTTAGGAACAAGTCTGCCCTGACTAAATCGCTCTCGTATATTTCTTAAGCCACTCGTTCTCCTCTGCCGTCAGATACGGAGAAAGCGTCTTGTATACCATCGCATGGTAATCATTTAGCATCCGCTTCTCACGCCCTGTCATCTCCTCCGGATCAATGGCGTCTAAATCAATCGGCGCATAAGTAATATTCTCAAAGCTCATGAACTGACCGTACTCATTCTTTTCCGCCTTGCGGCAAACCAGCTCATTTTCCAGACGGATCCCATAGCTGCCTTCCAGATATACGCCCGGCTCATCCGTCGTGATCATGCCCTCCTCCAGCGTCCCGCTGTCGTTTCGGTCTGCCACCACCCGCCACCGGAAGCCGTTTGGTCCCTCGTGTACATTTAACACATAGCCGACCCCATGTCCTGTTCCGCATTTATAATCAATGCCCATATCCCACAGCGGACCTCTCGCCAAAATATCGAGATTTAATCCGGTGCAGCCATATAAAAACTTCGCGTTTGCCAGATTCAGATTCGAGCGGCAGACAGCGGTAAAATGCCGCCGCATCTCGTCTGTGATCGCCCCAAGCGCCATCGTTCTTGTAATATCGGTCGTTCCCTCAAAATAATGACCGCCGGAATCCACAAGAAGAAGTCCCTCCGGCAAAAGCGCCGCGTCAGACTCCGGCGTCGCCGCATAATGCATCATCGCCGCATTGGGACCGTACGCGCAGATCGTATCAAAGCTAAGCTCAAGGAAACCATCCTGCTCCCTTCTGCGCTCCTCCAGATAATCAGACGCCGAAATCTCCGTCATCGGAAGCTTGCCGATATTGGTCTTAAGCCAGTACATAAACTTCGTGAACGCAACGCCGTCCTTGATATGCGCTCTCCTTGTGTTTTCTACCTCGATGGGATTCTTGACCGCCTTCATGCGCTCCGTGGGATTCGGCTTGTCAATGATGCGCGCGCCCTTTGGCAGACCGCACACGATCCGGTAATTTACAGTTCCCTGATTTAATAACACACCTGCCGTTTCAGGAATTTTTGTCACATAATCATAGACCTCATCGTACGGTCTTGTCGTGATCTTATTTTCTTTGAGATAAGCGGCGATCGTCTCATCCACGATTTCCTCCTGCAAAAACCAGATACACTCCGTCTCTGTCACTGCAAGATAGGACAGGATCACCGGCACATAGGCAATGTCTCCGCCGCGGATATTCAACAGCCATGCAATATCATAAAGAGACGTTAAAATATGAACGTCCGCTCCCTCTTTACGCATTGCCTCTCTCAATTCACACAGCTTTTTCTCCGTGCTCTTTCCGGTATATTTCTCCTCCAAAAGGAACAGCGGCTTTTTGGAGAGCGCCGGACGATCCGTCCAGATCAGATCGATCAAATCCTCTCCGACGGCAAGCGAGCCATGCTTCTTCTCTGCGATCTGCGCAAGCTTTCTGCCCCAGCTTCCGTTGACAACACGTCCGTCAAAGCCGATGCAGCCGCCCTCCGTTAATTTTTCCTCAATAAACTCGTCCACCTTCGGAACGCCTTCCTCACCCATGCGGTAAAGCGTCACCGTACTGCCCGAAAGCTGCTTTTCCGCCTGTACAAAATAGCGTCCGTCCGTCCAAAGCCCCGCCTCCGTCATCGTGATCACAGCTGTTCCTGCAGAGCCTGTAAAGCCCGTGATAAACCTTCGTGCCTTAAAATGCTCCCCCACATACTCCGACTCGTGAAAATCCGAGGTCGGAACAACATAAATTGCAATCCTTCTCTTTTCCATCTCCTTGCGGAGCGCCTGTAATCTCTCCTGTATCATGTTCATCCTCCATTCCAAAGCGCTTTTGCGAGAGGATGCGCAAGCCTTTTTTCTTCGGCTCTTTGGCGCATATCCCGCTTTTCCTCACTTCCCCTATTGCTGACCTGCGGCCGGTCATGTGTTGGCATACTCAAAAAACTTTGTATCAAGCTCAGGATAAGACCTCTTTAGGGAAATCGGTCTGCCTGAGCGATTTAAAAAGCAGTGCGAGCTTCTTCCGCTCGTCCGCAGCTCCCCTGTCTTTTTATCCGTCATGCGGTACTCCACCTCCAGCCTTATGCCGTCATACTGTGTGATCCGCGGCTCGATCACAACCACATCATCAAAATGGACCATGCTGTGATAATTACAGGAAATGGACAGCACGGGACTGATGATCTCCATTTCCTCCATCTCCTTGTAGGAAAGTCCCATCTGTTCCAGCAGGTCCATCCGTGCCTCCTCCATCCACTTGATATAATTGGAGTGGTGGATAATGCCCATCTGATCCGTCTCGTAATACTTTGCATGATGCTCATACGGATGTATTCTGATCTCCTCTGCCTCTCTGCCATAGACCTCAATTTCCTTCTCTGACATAAAACTTCCTTCTTTCTACCATGTGAAAATAGCATCGTTTAAGCCTAATTTCTATTATCACACATTCAGCTGCAAATTTCAATGTCAGCCTTTAAAATAATATCAGTCCTCGAAATATTCGCGGTAATCATCCTCATTTGCAAACAGCATATAGCGTCCCTCAACATATCCCATATATCCGGCGTCTACTACATATCCTTTCATAAAAAATACACTCCTTTTCATCTGTTGATGACAGGAGTGTATCTTATGATCAGTCCAATAATTCGGACTTATTATTTTTTCTTTTCCAAAAAATCACGGAGCCTGCCGACAATACGGCGCTGCACAGGGAAACTCCCGCACCGAAAGAAAATCCCGGCGTCTTATAGCGAAGCCTGATCTCATGCACCCCCGGCTCTAAATGCACACTGAGAAACGCTCCCGCAAAGCTCTCGGGCTCTGTGCGCTCACCATCGACATACAAACTCCAGCCCGCCTCATTGGCGATCGAAAAAATCAGTCTCCCCGCCTGCTCTACCGTAATCGTTCCCAAGACAGCATCCCCCGAAAATGACTCAAGCTCCATCGTCTGCGCCGCCAGCGCCTCATACGCCGTCAAAAATGCCTGCTCATTCAGCCGGTATACCGTAAGCCCCAGCGTCTCATCCTCCTCATTTTTTATCGTTACCTCCGTGCCCGCGGGACAATAGCCTAGCTCTAACGTATACCCGTGGGACACCTTTGTGTAGGAACGGCTTCTGCCATTGCTCATTTCCGCGGTCAGCTGCCCAACAGACGTACTGTCATAAGTAGCGTAATAATAGCCGTCCTCCTCTGCCAAAAAGGAGGACTCTCCGGGATTGGAGAAAGAGGAAACGGGCGTTAGCATATGCTCCGATGCACCGAGCAGCCTTGCCAGCTCATTCTGGGAACCAATGTCTCCAAGTCCCTCGTAATCCCATGCCGCGATGACGTCCTCCGCCATCATAAAACCGAGCGGGAGCACATACGCATTTTCATAAAGCCACACATTTTGCGCGGACGCCGTCTTATTCCGCAGCGGTCCCTCCTCCATATCATTATCGGCGAGCACATAGCGGATCGAGAGCATCGCCGACAAAAGCGGCGTCGCCCCGTTTGCGCAATAAAAGTTCTTTCCCCCCTCCATGCCGACGTTCTGATAAAAATGACTGACGTCAAGATTCATCAGGGAAGAAAACTGTGTTGCCGAAGGATAGCCATACAATGCCGCATCGTTTTTTGTCCTCCGCTCAAGCTCCTCCACGCGGTAGAACGATACGCCCTCTTTGGCGCTGCCGCGCGCTTCTTGTGCCGCCGCAAGCACGCCTTGATACCCCTTTCGATTACTCAGATATGCCGTACGGCTTACCGTATCAAATCCGGTCAAGTCATAATTGAGCGTAAGCTCTGCGAGCACGGCGAGACAGCCGACTCCCAGCATCAGACGGCGCAGCCTTTCCTTTCCGGCAAGATAACAGCACAAAAGAATAAGATAACAGGAAATAAATGCCGCGCTGACGAAAAATACAGTCTCGCCCAACAGCTCCTCCTCCGAAGCAAAATACGCACACACAAGAAAAACCGCCAGCACTCCCGCCGTTACCGGCAGATGCCACAGCCGGTTCTTCCGAAGCTGCAAAAATGCCTCAAAGGCAATCGTAAGCAGGAGCAGAATATAAAGAAACGACTGTCTGCCGGGCAAAGAGGTCGGAAAATGAAAGCCATGCCAGACAAAATCAAGAAAATTATTTGCAAAGCTTAACACAAAGAAAGCCACAAGAAAAAGCCGCGGCAGCTTTCTTTTCCATGAAATACCGCAGTTGAGCAAATACAGTACAAAAAGCACGAGCACGAACAAGCCGCAATAGAGATTGGGCCAATGCTCCGTTCCCGTGTAGGGAGGCACCGCAAGCAGATGTCTTGCCAGCTCTGCCGTCAGCCCAAAATACCACTCCACCGTCTCCGGAAAGGACGTTCCCTGATTACCGCTATAGCCAAGCACGATTGCTGTCGGCACGATCAAAACGGCAGCGCTGCCCCCCGCCAACAGCGAATACCATGCAAAACGCACCCATGCACGAAAGCCGGACGCGCGATGCTCCAGCCAGTACAAAAAGAACCACAGCACGCAAAAAATGCAGACCATAATCGCAATATAAAAATTACTCCAGATACAAAGCGCGAGAGAAACATAATAAAGCGCAGGGCTCTGACCGTCCACCAGTCTCTCTGATCCAAGGAGCACAAGAGGCGCAAGCGCCATACAGTCCAGCCACATAATATTCCATGCATAAGCCGCCATAAAAGCAGACAGCGCATAGGCACAGCCGAAGCTTGCAGCCGCAAATGCGGCAATGGGACGCGGCAAGCCCCCAAAAGCCTCTCTCCCGCTCTCCCATATTTTAAAATGCGCAATTAAATAAGCAGTAAACGACGCTCCTGCAAACGACAGCTTAAGCAGCACCAGAATCGTCATAAACTCAATGACATACGCGGGCGGACAAAACAAGAGGAACACATTGAGCGGACTTGACAGATAATATGCAAATAACGAAATAAAATCTGCGCCAAGACCGATCCTCCATGAATAAAAAATACTGCCGCCCTCTTTCAGCTTATCCAAAAGCTCAGTAAAAAACGGACAATACTGGTGATACATATCCACCTGCAGCATACACTGATCGCCAAACGGATAAATCCCATGATCGATGCAGACAAGGATCGCGATAAAAAGCGGCAGCAGCGCTCCCGCGAAAATTGGCAGCCTCTTATTCATCTCCCAGCTCCTCTCCCTGATCAAACATCCGGTAATACTGCAGGATCCGGTAGGTATCCATCCAGCCGCCCTCCTCCGCCGCAGACGTCTCCGTCCCATCCGCTCTCACGGTCCGCACCGCAGAAATAAACGGATATTCCTGCTTCAGTCTCAGGAGAAAATTCTGATACGGCGTTGTTGGAATACCTGCGCGCAAAAGCAGCTCTGCACCAAGAAAATTCGCACTTGTGTCCGCATTCTGCGCTTCTGCAATGTCATAATTCGCCCAAATGACATACGGTACCTGATAGCGCAGCTTTAGCTCCTCCTGCGAGAGCGCATTCCACGCCATACCGTTTTGTGCCAATATCGGAGCCGCAACCGTGTCGCTTGGCTGATGATCCCCGAAAAACACAAGAACCGTATCCTCCTGTTCCTGCGAAAAATAAGTGATCAGCTGCCCCAGCGCAGCGTCCGAAAGCTTTAGGAGGGACAGATACTGATCGACGGAAAAATTATCAAACTCCTCCGCCCGCACGTCCGGCGTAAAGTTTGCATAAGCATCCTCATACCCGCTGTGATTCTGCATCGTCACCGCAAACAAAAACAGCGGCGCATCCGTTTTCTTTTGTTCATAAAGCGAAATGATCTTTTCCACACATGCCGCATCACTGACATAATTGCGCACATACTCCGCCCCTGCATAATCCTCCAAAAACAGACTCCGGGAAAATCCCATCCACGGATAGACCACATTGCGCTCCCAGCCTTCCGCCCCATAGGGATGCGTCGCGATCGTCTCATAGCCAAGCTCCCGCAGATGCGAGGGGAGCGTCTCGCACGCCCCGGTGATATACTGCTGGTACGGCACACTCCCCTGCGGCAGAAACGCCATGGTATTGCCCGTGAGAAATTCATATTCCGTGTTCGCCGTATTTCCGCCGCAGACCGACACCTGCAGCATCCCCGTAACCGTATTTTCACACCCCCTCTGTAAGATATGAAGATACGGCAGATAATCCTGATTTACCGCAAACTCTCCCAGCACGCTAAGATCGGAAAACGCCTCATCCATCACCACAATAATATTCGGCAGCTTCCCTTCACCGCCAGCTTCCCCCGCGGCTTCTTTTTCCTCCGTCCCGTATTCAGCAAGCAGCTTCTGTGCCTCCTGTTTTTTGTACCCCTCCGGCTTATCAATCGTCATATAGGCAAGATTCATGACAAATGTGACCGGAATCCCGTCGACCTCCGTCATAAAAACAGGTGTAAACAGCTTGTTGTAAAGGCTGTACCGATTCTGAAAGTCCTCCTGCTGCAGCAATGTGGAAAAGGCAGCGAAAAGCACCAAAAGCACACCGCCCGCAAGATAACGCTTGGGGCAGATCACACGCCCCCACTTAAGCTTTACCGGCACAAGCGCTGCGATGATCACCAGAAAAAGGACCGTGACGATGACCATTCTGCCATCCGGTGTATAATCATAATTTCCCGCCACGCTTGCCGCCGTCTTCCATGAAAAAATATCCCACGGCACGATCGGGTTCGTCCGAAACCGGACCACATAGGCATTGGCAAGTCCAAAGAGCATTACCGCCGCCGCAAATATGCCATAGGCAAGGCGTATGCTTCCAAAGATGCAAAAAAGAATGCCTCCGATCAGCCAAAACAGCGTCACATTAAAAAACTGCGCCCACGGGCGCACCTCCACAAACGGATTGTGTGTATAAAATTCCAACAGATAAAAAAACACTGCCGGCAGACCGAGTGCAAGCATCCCTCCAAATACGATCTTCCATGTCAATTGATTCCTGAGCTTTTCTGTCTTTTCCATAATCCTTCCACTTCATCCCAATTTATCATTCTGCTATTTTATCATAACAGACGTCTTTTTCCTATGATTTTAAAAAAATTTCATAAATCATTTTGTGTCGAAACCGCTCCTCTTTTGGCAAATCCTGTTAATAGCGCATATTCTCTGAAAAAAATTTTCTTTCACACTTGACAGAAAAAAGTAAATTCCCTATCATAGAAGATAACATAGCATATGGGGAAGGATCATCGTGTGAATGCCGCATGATTATGCGGTTGTTCCCACGCAGCTTTGTGCCGAAGCGTCACAAATTCAAATCGCATCGGAATGGAGGATAAATATGAACAGCGATATGGAACTGGCTCGTTTGACAAAAGAAAATGACAACTTCAAAAAAATTATAGAAACGCAGCAAATGACCATCAACCGCATGATCGACTATTTTATTCTGGAGCTTCAGGATTCTAAGAAAAATAAACAGTGTTAAAAAAATAAACTTTATGGTTGCAATCTGAAAAATCTTATGGTAAGATAGATTTTGCTTGAGCGAAGCTTTTTGCACAAGCTATGCCGGCGTGTCGGAATGGCAGACGAGGCAGACTCAAAATCTGTTGTGGGCAACCACGTATGGGTTCAAGTCCCATTGCCGGCATTCAGCTCTTTCCATTGCAGAAAGAGCTTTTTTCGTATTTTATCATCAAGAGCTGCGCAAATGAAGCGCCAGCTCACAGTTTTCATTAGAAGGGATGTGATCATTGCATGGAAGATGACGCGGAAACGCATACTACGACAGGATTTTCTTATGCAGCTGCAATTATGGATAGATAAGGGCATAGTCGGGAACGATTGTTTTCCGGCTGTGCCTTTTTGTGTTTTTATTATTTTTTGCAGGAGAGAAAGAGAGTTTTTATGTTAAGTTCCATTATTTTAATTTTTGTTTTTACATTTTTAAACGCAGTTTTTGCAAGTGCGGAAATCGCCGTAATCTCGATGAAGGAAAGCCGGCTGAAATATCTGGCGGAGCACGGCGGTAAAAAAGCAAAAAAGCTGCAGTCACTTGTCAGCGAACCTTCGCGCTTTCTGGCAACCATACAGGTCGCCATCACGCTTTCGGGATTTTTAAACAGTGCCTTTGCCGCGGATAATTTTTCCGGTCCGCTGGTCGATGCCCTTCTGGCGCTTGGCGTGCCGGTTCCTGCAAGTACCCTGCACTCTGCTGCCGTACTTGCCGTAACCCTGCTGTTAGCCTACATAAGCATTGTGCTTGGAGAGCTCGTCCCAAAGCGCATCGCCATGAAATATTCGGAGCAGCTCGCGCTTGGTCTTGCACCTACCTTATATGGCATCTCCCGGATTTTTTCACCGCTCGTATCGCTGCTGACGTTCTCCTCCAATCTTCTTTTGCGTCTGCTCGGCATTCATCCTACGGAGGACGCCGCAAAGCTCACGAAGGAGGAAATTCAGATGATCCTCACCGAAGGGAACGAGCATGGCATTATCGACACGCAGGAAAATGAATTGATCCAGAACGTCTTTGACTTTCACGACGTGACTGCGGAACAGATCTGCACGCATCGTCTTGATGTTGTACTCTTAAATGCCGATGACACGCCTGACAGCTGGCACGATGTGATTCTTTCCAACCGCTACAGCTGCTACCCGGTCTATCAGCAATCAAAAGAAAATATCATCGGGCTGCTTGATGTCAGGGAATATTTCCGTCTCTCAAGGCGCGATAAGACTTCCATCTTAGAAAAAGCGGTAAAGCCGGCATTTTTTGTTCCGGAAACGATAAAGGCAGCTAAGCTGTTTCATGAAATGAAGCATACAAGAAATTATTTTTCCATTCTGTTAAATGAATACGGAGAAATGTCCGGCATCGTAACGATGCACGATCTCGTTGAAGAATTGGTCGGAGAAATCTATGAAGAAGATGACGCCGGAGAGGAAAAAATAAAATGTATCAAAGAAGGCGTCTGGAAGATCCGCGGAGACGCCGACGTCTCTGACATCCGGCGGGAGCTTCAGGTTGCGATACCGGAGGAGGATTTTGATACCTTTAACGGGCTGATCTATCATATTCTCGGCAAAATCCCAAAGGATGACAGTCAGTTTCACTGTGAGGCATACGGCATGAATATTCATGTACATACCGTTAAAAACCATAAGATTCTTGAAGCGACAGTCACTACAGATACTTGAGAGCAAAGAACCCGTGCCCTTAAGGGCACGGACTCTTTGCGTTATTTCCTGTCAGCCTCTGTGACCTTTGGAATCTTCTTATCCAGATAAAGAATATGTGTCACAAGCCACCGCAGCAAAAATTCAACCAGACGCTCCACATACTCCTGCGGATTGCCGTCAATCTTATCAGGATTTGCCTGTATGGTCTTTAGCTTATTCACAAAGCCTTCATGCGCGCGTCTCTCAACGGCAAGTCCCTCATAGCCGATGCTCTCCATATATTCTTCCTCATCTGCAAAATGCTCACTCGTATAATCGATCAATCTTGCAAAAATCGTCTGCAGCTCATCATACTGATCTGAGACCGAATAGGATTTTACAATCCTGTTAATATCGCCGATGATGTCAAACAGTACCTGATGCTCCTCATCAATCAATGTGATCCCCGTCCGATAGCTGTCGGAAAACTCACATGGATTCTCAAGTACCATCCACTCCTCCAACGGCTTATTCTTTCCGATCATCATATCGCTTCCCAAAATATGATGATACAGCCATCTCGTCGTGTATTCCCGAAGCTCTGAAAGCGCCTCCTGCTGCTGCTCCTCACTGCTTATATCGCGAAACATAAAATCCTGGATCTTATTTCGGAAATTATCATGCTGCGCCCGCTGGTTGATCAGCTCCGGGTCCCGGATACTCTCCATATACGCTTCCTCATGCTCCAGATGAGAGTCTGCATACTCTGCAAGTTCCTCAATCATCGCCTTCACCTGATCGTATTTATCTGCAAACTGCTCATCCTCCAATAATCCCTTAAGCTCCTCAAGCATGTCAAAAAGATGACGGTGCTCGTTATCAATTTCTTCAATGCCAATCAGCAAATCATCCGTAAAATGAAACATCAAAATCCTCCCTCTCTTGCTTTATCTTCTATGTAAATCATAATTTTATTTCTTTATCTATTATACCATCCCCTCCGAATTTTTCAAGTCAAATTCAGCTTCTTTTCCTTGACAAAAGTTATCATATATGATAATTTTTTAAGCAGAGAAACGCTGACACTGCATATTTATCGAGGAAGCTATGAAGGAAGATGAAAAGCGGCTGCTCCCGCGCTATGAGGTCGTCGAGCAGCTAAAGAATGCCCGCAGGGAACAGGAGGTCACACAAGAGGCTCTCGCAGCCCGCGTCGGCACAAAGAAATCAAACATCTCCCGCTTTGAGAGCGGGAAATATAATCCGAGTCTTGACTTTCTGATAAAGATGGCAGACAGTCTCGGCAAACAGATCCACATTAAAATTATTTGACAGCAGGAGAATCGTGATATGGCACCAAAGATTTTAGGCAATATGAAAAAGCTTGACAAGGACGTAGAATTGTGCCGGACGACGAATGAACGCATCAGCAATCACGCCGCCCGGCTTTTGATCGAAAACCAGATCCCGTTTACCAGAGACTGGATCAGGATCCCATTTTTTCTGCGCGAGAAATACCGCGGCGCCAATCAGATGTTTATTATCCGCACCAACCGTTACCGTTACGGACAGGCAAGGCGGACGATCGACCAGCTTGAGGCGCCGTTTAAGCGACGGCTCATTTTAAGCAACTATTAGACAACTCATGAAAGAGGCATAAAAATGACGCCTCCGTCTCCTCAAAAGATCGCTGCCTGTATTGCGGACGCGCCGCAAGCTGCGGCTCTTTCTCAAACAGCACCACCCCTTTGAAATGTAAAAACTCATGATACAGGCAGGCGTCGTCAATCCGCTTGACCGTCTGCCGCTCCTCTGCGGTCAATTCCCCAGACAGATATTTCTGATAGATCATTTCCTGCAGCCGCTTCTCAATACGCTGATATTCCTCCAATTCCGCCTTGACTGGTCTTGTAATATCCGACAAATACGCCTCGCTCGCATCATGGAGCAGACATGCAAGCTGTTCTCTGATGCTGCGCCCCTCCTCCTTCGCCAAAACGGCGCAGTCCATGCAATGCTGACCTACCGAATAAAACTGCGGATAATGTCCGTTTGCCCGCGTCATAAGCGACAGCGCGTGCGCGATGTCCTCAATCCGTATCGCCTCCTGTACAGGTGAAACAGGCGAAAAATGTATTCCCGAAAATGTAATGATCATCTCCTTCATGCTCTCTCCTTTGCCGCTTTTCTTAATGTGCGATAAAGCACCTGTGTATCCACCGGCTTTGCAATATGACCATTCATACCCGCATTTAACGCCTCACTGACGTCCTCCGTAAATGCATTTGCCGTCATTGCAAAAATCGGTATTTTCCCTGCATCCTCACGCGCGAGGGAGCGGATCTCCTGCGCCGCCTCATATCCGTTCATAACCGGCATCTGCACATCCATTAAAATCGCAAGATACGTTCCCGGCGCTTCCTGCACAAACCGTTCTACCGCTTCCTTTCCGTTCCACGCATGGTCAACCTCTAAATGAACCAGCTCCAGCAGCTCCCTGACAATCTCTGCGTTGATCTGCGTATCCTCCGCTAACAGCACCCGCTGTCCGCCAAAATCATAGGACTCGTTTGTCTCCTGCGGCTCCGCCGCCATGCTTTCGCTCCCCGCCGGAGCCTCCTGCGCTACAAACGGAATCGAAACCGTAAATCTTGTTCCCCTTCCCTTTTCTGACCGGCAGGTAATATTTCCGCCCATCAGGTTTACAAGGTTCTGTGTAATGGAAAGTCCCAGTCCGCTGCCGCCATGACGCTGCGCGGTATCGGGAGCCTCCTGCTCAAACGGACGGAACAGTCTGCTGATCATCTCCTTTGACATGCCTTCTCCGGTATCCGTCACGGTAAATTTATAATAAATCTTCTCTCCCTGTCCCGGAAGCTCCTGCACCTTCACAATGACCTTTCCGCCCTCTGCGGTAAACTTACACGCATTGGAAATCAGGTTGAACAGGACCTGATTTAAGCGCAGGCTGTCCCCAATCAGACAATCGTGCAGGACCTCCTCCGCATCCAATTCAAACCGGATTCCCTTCTGGCGGCACTGCGTACTGTAAACATCGCCGATGGGACCAAGTATGTCATGAAGCAAAAACGGCTTTCTTGCGATTTTTAATTTTTTGCTTTCGATCGCCGACATATCCAGTACATCATTGATAATTCCAAGCAGTACCTTTGACGAGCTCTCAATTTTTTCCAGATATTCAAGCAGCTGCACCGGTTCCTCGCTGTGATGCTTTGCCAGCTCTGTCAATCCCACGATCGCATTCATCGGCGTTCTGATCTCATGACTCATGCTGGCAAGAAACCGGCTCTTTGCCTGATTCGCGTTGTTTGCCTGCGCCACCGCGTCACCAAGCTGTATATTTTTTTCTTCCAATCTGCGGTAGCTCTTTCTGCGCGAAATGATAAACGCTCCCATCAATGCAAAAATCAGCAGCACCAAAAGAACAATAGCAAAAAAGGAATAACGGAACTTATAGATCACATCTCTCCATGTCATCTGATAAGCGTTTCTGACTGTATGATTGACCGCAAACTGCGACAGTTCCTTTTGTGTGATCGTCTCAAGACAGCGGTTGAAAACTCCGATCACAAGCTCGTGCTCTCTGGAATGTGTCGTAACGATCCCTGTCTCCTCCTCCATAAAAAAAGTAGGTAGCACTGCCATTCCCTCGTAATGCGGATTTGCCAGATACGGCTTTAAAACATTGACATTCTGCGCGACAAAATCAGCCTTCCCGTCCAAAATCATTTGCAGACAGTCCTCTGTTGCGCCACACTCTATCACCTCAAACTGCGGATAATTGCTTTTGATATAATCGTTGAGCGCCACATAATTTGCAGGAATCACCAAGCGGTAGCTGCCTGCATTAGCATCCATATCATATTCGCTGCCGTTTAAGCAAGCGAGAGCTACATCATCCATATAAAGGGTGTCTGATACAACAAAGTAATCACCGTGAAACTCCGGGTTCTTTACCATGACACCTGCAACAAACACATCCGGATTGTGAACGAGATAGTCTGCAACATGCTCCCCCTCAGGAATCATAGTATAGGAAAAGGTAAAGCCGCTGCGTTCTGCGATCAAATTAAGTGTATCGACCGTGATCCCGGCAATCTCCCCGTTTTCATCCAAATAGGAAAACGGCTTTCTGGAAGGAAACAGCGCAATCTGTATTTCCTCTGACTGCTTGATAAAGGCAGCCTGCTCCCTTGTCAAAATGACAGACTTCTGCGCCGCTCCATCCTTATAATATTTCTCATACAGCTCCTCCTCAAAGGAAGATCCTGCCGCTGTAATCTGCCCAAGCGCATCGTCAAGCTCATTGATCAGCTCATCATTCCCTTTTCCCGTCATAAAATAAAATGGGTCCGAGCCAAAGCGGCAGATGACCTTATACCCGGTTTTTAACGCAAGGCTTCCCATCGCAACGGCATCCACCTCGCCTTGATCCAATGCCCAAAAGCAGTCTGCCGACGTTCTATTATCTACAAATGCAAAATCAAACCCCTTCTTTTGTGCAAATTCCAAAAACTCGGTATTCTGATAGCTGTCCTCCAGTACAGCGATCCGCATTCCGTCAAATGCCTCAAAATCATTGTAGTAATAACGCTCATCATCCTCTCTGGCATAGAGTACGCTCGACTCCGCTCCAATCGAATACTTGGAAAATAAATACTCCTGCTCTCTCTCCGGCGTCCGCTGCGCATGGCAGAGAAAATCGATCTGCCCCTCCTTCAGCGCCTGCATATGGCTGTTCCATGTGCCAAAGATATATTCATATTCCCAGCCTGTATAAGAGGCGATCTCATTGAGGTATTCTACGCCATATCCCTCATAAAAGCCCTCCTTCGTTCTTCTGATAAAACCGTCGTAGCCGATATAGCCAATCCGCACCGTGCGCGTGTGCTCTGCTTCTTCCTCTGCCGCCACATCAACAGGAAAAAATAACGAACAGATAAAAAGTCCCAAGAAAATGACTGCCGCCATTCTCCGGCAGACGTTCTCCCATACATTTCTGCTCCCTCTCACCCTTCACCTCCTGTCAGCCTAAAAGCCGCAAAGCTCCTCTATGTACGCTTCTATAAATTTTTGTCCCTCAAGCGCCGTAGACTCATCAAATTCCTCTCCGTTGACGATTGAATTGGAAATCATCCGGATCCCGATAAACGGAATGCCAAAAGACCTGCAAAGCTGCGCTGCCGCAGCCGACTCCATATCCTCCGCAACCGTGTGATAGCGTTCCCGCATAACCGCGATCCAGTCCATCTGATTATTCCACTCATCCGCAGAGCCAAGCACGCCGCGCGAAGCCTTAAGCGTCGTTTTCACACGGCACGCACTTGCCACCAGCTCCTCATCGCACAAAAAGTCAAACACCTTCCTTGTGCATTTTTCTTTTTTATCATAAATCTCCAGCGCAAGCGGTTCAAATGCGAGCGGCGAGATTCCTTCCCCCTCTGCCAAAAAACTCTGCATCACTGCTCTCATCGGAACAACCCGCTCCCCGATCACAAGATCTCCCACATGAAGCCTTTTGTCATGACCGCCTGCGATTCCCTGATTGATCACCGCCTTTGGCGCGAAGGAGGTAATCCCCAACACGGTTGCCGCCGATGCGTTGACCATCCCCTGATAGGTACGGGAAATGATCACCGGCTCGTTTTGACTGCCGAGAAATCCTGTATAAAACTCCCAATTCCCTATATTGACACACGCTGCCTCTGCAAGACGGCTGATCAGATATGCAGTCTCTGTCTCCATCGCCCCTTGGATCAGAATCGAGGGCTGACTTGTAAAATCATATTTTTTCATCAGACATTTCACCATTTCTTTCGTTTTTCTACCTCCTACTATACGTTTTTGTGCACTCCGCTGTCAAGTTTCTCTTGACGAACCGCGTATTCTGTTTTAAGGTTTTCATAGAACGAGCGTTTACAAACGCGAAATATCAGGTTACACAGGAGGTTTCCCATGGAAAAAATTGCAAGCTTCACCATAGACCATATCCGGCTGCAGCCGGGCATTTATGTTTCACGCAAGGATCATATCGGTGCAGAGGTCATCACAACCTTTGATCTTCGTATGACCTCTCCAAATGAAGAACCGGTGATGAATACCGCAGAGCTGCATACGATCGAGCATCTTGGCGCTACCTTTCTGCGCAATCACAAGGAATTTTGTGACCGGACGATCTATTTTGGACCGATGGGCTGCCGGACGGGCTTTTATCTGCTTCTTGCAGGAGATCATGATTCCCGCAGCATCGTTCCGCTCATCACGGAAATGTTTGAGTTTATCCGGGATTTTAAAGGAGATGTGCCCGGCGCGTCCGCAAAGGACTGCGGCAATTACCTCGATATGAATCTTGGCATGGCAAATTATCTTGCCGCGCGCTACCTGAAAAATACCCTTTACGTCATTGATGACGCGCACTTAAATTATCCAGTGTAGATGCCCTGCTTTTGCAGGGTGCTATCTGCATCACCACAGTGTGATCCCACGGACGGCTTTGCTTGATAGGGAACGTGATCGCCTCTCACGCAACAACTTGCGGCACGCTTGGCGAGCCATTCTGATGTCAATAAAACGGAGCCGCTGCAAAGCAGATGATCTCTCTGTCTTTGCAGCAGCTCCGTTTCTTTTGCGTCTCATTGAGCAGCATACACGTTCTTATATATCATCGAGAGATTCTTTTAATTTATCCATGAATCCCTTTCTTTTCTTTGGCTTCTCCGTACCGGTCGACGCCCGCTCACTGCCTCCCTTATGCAGGGAATTTCCCGTCAGCTCATCAAACTTACGCAGCAGCTCCTTTGCCTCTGCGTTCAGATTTGTCGGTGTCTTAATGATCAGCGTTACCATATGATCGCCGCGCACCGTTCCCTTGCTCTGTAACGTCGGTACGCCCTTTCCTTTCAGACGGATGGTCGTATGCGTCTTTGTGCCGGGCTTCACCTCATAGAGAACGTCTCCGTCCACGGTCGCAATACGGATCTCACCGCCAAGCGCCGCCTGCGCATAGGAAATCTCTGCGGTGGAATAAATATCACGATCCTGCCGCTGCAGATACGCATGCCTGGATACCGACACCTCTACCAGAAGGTCCCCTCTCGGTCCGCCGTTCACTCCCGGCTCGCCCTTATCCCGGATACGGATGCTCTGCCCATTGTCAATTCCTGCCGGAATCGAGACCTGAATTTTCTTTCTGCTCGCAATATAACCTGTTCCACGGCAATCGGAGCATTTTTCACGAACGATCTTGCCCGAACCGCGGCATTCCGGACAGGTCTGTACATTCTGTACCGGTCCGAAAAACGACTGCTGCGTATAGACAACCTTTCCCTTGCCGCCGCACTTGCCGCACGTCTCCGGCGTCGTTCCCGGCTTTGCTCCCGTTCCGTGGCATGTCTTACATTCATCCTTTAATACGACTTCAATTTCCTTCTCGCAGCCAAAAACAGCCTCCTCAAAGGTAATTCTTACACTTGTTCTGACATTTGCGCCCTTCATCGGACCGTCATTTCTGCGTCTGCTTCCTCCGCCGAAGAAATCACCGAATATATCGCCGAATATGTCGCCCATGTCCATACCGGAAAAGTCAAAGCCTCCGCCGCCTCCGCCCGTGCCGTCAAATGCAGCGTGACCGAACTGATCGTACTGTTTGCGCTTATCCGGATCGCTTAAAACCGCATAGGCCTCCTGTGCTTCCTTAAACTTTTCTTCGCATTCCTTATCATCGGGATGCATATCGGGATGATATTTCTTGGCAAGGACGCGGAACGCTTTTTTGATGTCCGCATCAGACGCACCTTTACTGACACCTAAGACCTCATAATAATCTCTCTTGTCTGCCATAACGATTCCTCATTTCCAAACTCTCATGTATCACATCTTTTTTGCATATTCTGCACAGCCCTCTCGTCCTTTATGAGAGAGACCTCAGTCTGCTTCTTTGCAGTTTTCGGCGTGCGCACGGGGCTTTCAGATAAAGCAACCCGAAAACCCCGTACCGCCAAAACATTTATACCTCTTTAAAATCTGCATCCACAACGTCATCCGCAGCATTTCCTGTCTGTGCTCCCATATCAGGACCAGCTCCTGCCTGTGCGCCCTGTGTCTGCTCATACATCTTCGCAAACACCTTCTGTGCACTCTGTGTCAGCTTCTCCTGCAAGGATTTCAACTCTGCCACATCTGCCTCTGTCATCTCCTCAGCATTCTGATGTGCCTCAAGGAAGGACTTCACAGCGTTTAGATCACTCTCAACCTCCGACTTGTCAGCCGCGTCGATATTCGCACCTACCTGATCAAGCGCCTGCTGTGTCTGGAATACGAATCCGTCTGCGTCATTTCTCGCATCGATCGCCTCTTTCCGTTTCTTATCCTGTGCCTCGTACTCTGCCGCCTCTCTGACAGCCTTGTTGATTTCATCCTCTGACATATTCGAGCCGGCTGTGATCGTGATGTGCTGCTCCTTGCCTGTTCCAAGATCCTTTGCAGAAACATTTACAATACCGTTTGCATCAATATCAAACGTAACCTCGATCTGCGGAACACCGCGGCGTGCTGGCGGAATACCGTCCAGACGGAACTGTCCGAGTGACTTATTATCTCTTGCGAACTGTCTCTCACCCTGTACAACGTTGATGTCAACGGAGGTCTGGTTATCAGCAGCCGTTGAGAAAATCTGGCTTTTCTTTGTCGGAATTGTCGTATTTCTCTCGATCAGTCTTGTAGCAACGCCTCCCATTGTCTCGATGGAAAGTGAAAGCGGTGTAACATCCAAAAGAAGAATCTCACCTGCACCGGCGTCTCCTGCAAGCTTACCGCCCTGAATGGAAGCGCCGATCGCTACACACTCGTCAGGATTTAAAGATTTACTCGGCTCCTTGCCTGTCAACTGTCTTACCTTATCCTGTACTGCCGGAATACGCGTAGAGCCACCGACTAAGAGCACCTGACCGATGTCTGCGTTTGTCAATCCTGCATCGCGCATTGCGTTCTGTACCGGAATCGCTGTCCGCTCTACCAGATCATGTGTCAGCTCATCAAATTTTGCTCTGGTAAGATTCATGTCAAAATGCTTCGGTCCCTCTGCCGTTGCTGTAATGAACGGAAGGTTAATATTTGTCGTAGTTGCGGAGGAAAGCTCCTTCTTCGCCTTCTCTGCTGCCTCCTTTAATCTCTGAAGCGCCATCTTATCATTTGATAAGTCAACGCCCTCTGCCTTTTTAAACTCATCGATCATCCACTGTGTGATCTTGTTATCAAAGTCATCACCGCCAAGGCGTGTGTCACCATTTGTCGCAAGCACTGCGATAACGCCGTCTGCGATCTCAATGATAGAAACATCAAAGGTACCGCCGCCTAAGTCGTATACCATGATCTTCTGCTCCTTCTCATTATCAAGACCATACGCTAACGCTGCGGCTGTCGGCTCATTGATGATACGCTTTACATCAAGACCTGCGATCTTGCCCGCGTCCTTGGTTGCCTGACGCTGTGCGTCGTTGAAGTATGCCGGAACGGTAATAACCGCCTCGGTTACCTTCTCTCCCAGATACCCTTCCGCATCCGCCTTAAGCTTCTGGAGCACCATTGCAGAAATCTGCTGCGGAGAATACTGCTTGTCGTCGATTGCTACCTTATAATCGGTTCCCATATGTCTCTTGATCGAAGAAATCGTTTTCTCTGCATTGGTAACCGCCTGACGCTTTGCCGGCTCTCCGACCAATCTCTCACCGTTCTTTGTAAATGCCACAATGGATGGGGTCGTTCTTGCGCCTTCCTGATTCGCGATAACGGTTGGCTTTCCGCCCTCCATAACCGCTACGCAGCTATTTGTTGTTCCTAAATCGATGCCTATGATTTTTCCCATGATATTTTCCTCCTAAAATAATAAAAAGAATCTTATGAATAAGAAATAGCTTCACCAGCGAAACTATCCGCTAAGATGAAAGTAATTACCTTGCTTTATGCAAAAGGCTACGGCACAACCGCCACCATACTATGACGCACAACCGCGTCCTTGTAGGTATAGCCCTTAAGCATCTCCTGTGCTACCACGCCGGATTCATACTCATCGCTTTCCACCTGCATGACTGCATTGTGAAAATCAGGGTTAAATTCGACTCCGACAGCTTCAATCGGCTTAACGCCAATCGCCTCCAATTCCGTGAGCATCTGCTTATAAACCTTATCCATGCCGACAACAAACGGATCTTCTTTATCCTCCTCATCAACCATCGTAAAGCCTCGCTCAAAATTATCAATGACCGGCAAAATCTTCTCAATGATACACTTTGCTCCCATATCGTACATCTGTGTCTTTTCCTTTTCGGTACGCTTACGGAAGTTTTCAAACTCTGCCATCTGACGCTTCAGCTTATCGCTCAGCTCCTCGATCTGCTCGTCTTTTTTATCCTTCTTCTTTTTAAAGAAGCCTTTTTTCGCATCGCCCTGTGTGTCTTTGGATTTATCCGTCTCCTCGGTTTCCTCCGCCTTCGCGTCCTCTGCACCCTCACTGCAAACGGCTTCCTCCGCAGTCTCCTCCGCCGGCTGTTCCTCCAAAGCTTCCTCGCCCTCTGCCGCCACTTCCTGCTCTAATGCTTCTTCTAAAATTTCTTCCTGCTTCTCTGACATGATCTTCCTCCATACGAACCTTCCTTATGTCTGTCCGTTCTTTCTGTCTAAAATTCCATCCAGTGAATTTTTCAGAATCTTTAAATTATCCATCACCTTCTCGTAATCCATCCGCTTAGGACCTACAATTCCGATCGTTCCGCGCACTCCCTCACCTAACTCATAGGTTGCTGTCACAACACTGCAGTCCCGCATTGTCTGGATTGGACTCTCATTTCCTATATAAACCTGAATCCCCGTATTTTCCTGCTCCAACAGGTTTTCAGTTACAAGGCTTGCCAACTGCTGCTTCTCCTCAAAGGTAGAGATCAGCTCGCTTGCTTTTGCAAAATCACTCAATTCTGGATACTTAAAAAAATTGGTCGTTCCGCTGGTATAAACACGAATATCCTCGTCCTCTCCCATCGTCTCCGCCACCGTATCGAGCACATTGCTGATGATGTCGCTGTGGATGCCCGCCTGTTCCTTAAGCTTTGAGATCGTAGCCAGATTGATCTCCTGCAGTGCGAGCCCATTCAAGTTGGAATTAAGCAAAAAATTAAGCTTTAGCATCGTCTCATTATCAATCGGCTCCGATACCGGAATGATCTTGTTCCGCACCAGATTCGCCTCTGTGACGATAACCGCCAGAACCTGCGTGCTGTCAACGTTGGAAATCTGAATGAATTTTACCTTATTGCCATGATAACTCGGCGCGGTGACCATCGTGGCGTAATTCGTGTTATTTGCCAGAATCCTCGCCACCTGCTGCAGCACCTGTTCAACCTTCTCCGTATGCTCAATGACAAAGCTTTTCATCTCATTGACCTCACGGTTCTTCTCCTCCATCAGGTGATCCACATAAAAGCGATACCCCTTGTCAGACGGAATCCTGCCCGCCGAGGTGTGCGGCTGAACGATGTAACCCAATTCTTCCAGATCCGCCATCTCGTTGCGGATCGTCGCTGAGCTTAAATTCAAATCCGTATACTTTGAAATCGTCCGCGATCCTACCGGTTCTCCGGTCTCCAGATAATTTCGGATGATCGCATCCAGTATTTTGGTTTTTCTCTCGTCTAATTCCAATTCCTCCATCGCAGTCTCCTCTAATCAGAGTATATGCAGTTTCCTTTCTGATTATTAGCACTCATTCATGTGGAGTGCTAATATCTTATGTACCTAAGATAGCACCATCTGTTTTCTTTGTCAACAGAGAATGCAACAAAAATTTGCATTTTATTTTTTCTTAATAATTAACCGGCAGACAGCCCCATGAAGCTCTTGCTTCCGTAAAACAACGAGCTTGCATCACAACGAGCGACACGCTTCGCGTGCCACTCTTATATTAATCGAAAAGAGCGGGAATACAGCATGACTGCTGTTTCCCACTCTTTTTTTCTGTTTATTCCTCGTATTGTCAGATGATAGCTTGTAATTTTAAGCCGCAACTCTCTTTTTATCCCGCATTCCTTCTATACTTATTCATACCGCAATGCATCGATAACCTCCATCTTGGCAGCCTTGTTTGCCGGATAATATCCGAAGAACACGCCCGTAAGCATAGAGAAGAACAATGAGAGCATGATCGCCACTCCCGACGGATGCACTTCCATAATAATGTAGCTTGAATACTCAGAGTACATATTCTGGATGACAAAGCCGGCAACCTGCCCCAGCAATGCACCAATGCCGACGCCGATCAGGATACCGATCACACCGCCGATCAGACAGAGCATGATCGCCTCGATAACAAACTGCTGACGGATAATCCCTCGCTTTGCTCCAAGTGCCATGCGCACACCGATTTCCTTCGTCCGCTCTGTGATCGACACCAGCATGATATTCATAACGCCGACACCTCCCACCACAAGCGAGATTGCCGCAATACCCGATACTGCCATCGTGATCACATTGAGCACGGTGCTGATCATTCCCATGTTAGACTGCATGTTATATGCAGACACATGATAGTCCTCGTTGCTTGCATAGACCTCCTCAAAGTAAGCCGTAATATCGGCTGTCGCTTTCTCGACATCTGCAAGCGGCTTAAGCAGTACGTTAAAGTACTCATATCCTGTCCGATCCGCTCCCTGCAGCTTAAAGCAGGTCTGGATCGGAATCATCATCTCGGTAACGCGGTCTCTTTCAGGAATCGAGGTATCGATCTTTCCAAAGAGCGCCTGATTGTATTTATAGACTCCAACGATTACCAGATCAAAAATGCCGCCTTCCGAGGTCGTGACGGAAATCTTCTCTCCAATCGGATTCTCCCCGTGGAAATAGCGTTCCGCCATCGTGTCCGCGATGAGGCAGACTTTTTTTTGCGTTGCATTATCCTGGCTCGTCATATTTCGTCCCGCATGCATCTCAAGCTTCATATATTCAATCATTTCCGGCGTAACGCCCTGAATACTGACATTGGCATAATTTTCTGCATCGGCAGGATCCTTGATCTGTCCCGTACCAAGATACGTCTGTGCGGCAAAGCCCTTGATCTCATCAGGATATGCCTCGACCAATCCGTCCAGCATCTCCTGCGAAACATAATCCTCGTCCTCCATCTCAGGCATTACCCATGTCGCCCACTCATCCTCCGTTTCGGGATAACGAGCCTCCACATAGGTCGATACCGTATTTCCGCCCATCGAATTTAAAGTCGCCGTCAGCGTGCTCTGGATAGAGCCTCCGATCGTTGTGATAATGATCACAGAACTGATACCGATAATGATGCCGAGCATTGTTAAGAGGGAACGCATCTTATTTGAAAAAATACTTGTAATTGCCTCCTTGATATTCTCAAAAAACATCAGCGCTCACCTCCCTTGTCTGCCACAATTTCTCCGTCTAAGAGCGTTACGATCCGCTGCGTCTCCGCCGCAAGCTCCTGTGAGTGAGTGATCAGTACGATCGTTTTTCCCTGCTCCTCATGAAGCTTGTGGAATAAATCCATCACCATATGTCCGGTCTTGGAGTCAAGCGCTCCGGTCGGCTCATCGGCAAGAATGATCGCCGGATCGTTGATCATCGCTCGTGCGATCGCCACACGCTGCTTTTGTCCGCCGGAGAGCTCATTCGGGCGGTGCATTGCACGTTCGTCCATACCGACCATCGCAAGCATCTCCATTGCACGTTCCTTTTGTGCCTTGATCCGCGTCTCTCCATACATCAGCGGCACCATCACGTTCTTTAATGCATTTGCGCGGGGAAGCAGGTTAAAGTTCTGAAATACAAAGCCGATCCTCTGGTTACGGAAGGCGCTGCGCACCTCGTCCGTCATACTGTTGACATCCTGCCCCTCTAAATAATAGTTTCCCGATGTCTGTCTGTCCAGCACTCCAATGATATTCATTAATGTACTTTTTCCGGAACCGGACTCACCGACGATGGAAACAAACTCTCCCTGATGCACCACAAGGTCAATGCCGTGAAGAATCTCCAATTCATTCGGCTTTCCCTGATAATATGTCTTAATTATTTTTTCCATTCGGATTACTGGTTCACTCACTATTCCGCACCCCCAACACTCGTCGCCGCTGGAGCTGCCGACGTTCCCGCTCCTGCACCGCCGTCTAAGCCCATATCCTGATTCTGATACATCTGCTCCGGTGCAAAGCTCTGTCCCTCTGTTACCGAGAAGGTATTGTCATAAATGAGCATATCCCCTTCCTTTAACTCTCCGCCGGTCACTTCTGTGTAGTAATCTACCTCCTCGCCTACCTCGATCTTCTTTTTCACTGCGACTGCCGAACCGTCGTCATTTGTCTCTGCGACAAGCACAAAGGCGCCGCCGTTTTCATCATACTGGATCAGATCGTAAGGAACTGCAAGCACATTGGCTTTTTCCTTGAGCATGACCTTCGCCTTTGCCGCCATGCCGACCAAAAGGTTGTTGTTATCAATCGTGATCTCTACCGAATATCCTGACGCACCGGAAGCAGCTCCTGCGGCATTATCTCCGCTGCCTGCCTGCGAATGGCCCTTTGCACGAACCACTCTTGACACGGTTCCTGTGATCTCCTCCTCACCTGTCGCGTCTGCCGTCACAACCGCCTTCATTCCCTCCTGGATCTTTAGGATGTCAGCCTCTGCAACGTTTGCAACAAGCTTTAAGCTGTTGGTATCCTCGATCGTTAAGATTGTCGTCTTTTCCGCGTTGATGTCACCGACACGCACATTGACGGAGGTCACAACGCCGTCACACGGAGCCTTGATCTCACAATCTGCCAACTGCTCTTTTAAATTCGTGAGAGTCTCCTGTGATTTTGCATCAGATTCCTTATATTTCTCGAGCTCCGCCTGTGTTTTCGCCGTCTCCACCGCACGGTTTGTCGTCTCTACCGCAGTATTATAAGCCGTCTTTGCCGTATCAAGCGCGCTCTTTGCCGTATGATATTCCGCATACTCCATCTTTCCGGCACTATACTGCATCTGCGCCCAGTTAAACGCTCCCTGCGCGTCGTCTACTGCCTTCTGCGCTGCCGCAAGCTGCGTCTCCTGATCCTTTAACGCCTGCTCGACTGCTGTCTGCGTCTGCTGGCTGTTAATATTATTGACTGCCTGCGCATTGGAAATGTTCTTCTCAAGCTCCGTGAGCTTCTCCTTAATGGAAACGGAATCCAGCGTACACAAAACATCTCCCGCCTTTACCATATCGCCGACCTGCACGTTTAACGCCGTGATCTCCGACAGCGCCTTTGAGGTGACGTTCGTGCTGCTTGCACCTGCGATCGAGCCCTTTAACGAAATCGTATCGGAAAGATCGCGAAGCTGTACCGGTCCTACCTGAATGGTATTTGCAACCGTCTCAATCGTCTTTGTCATATTATGTACCGCCGTGCCTATGAACACCGCGAGAAGCGCTGCGATTACCAGCACAATGATCAAAACCTTCTTCTTTTTTTTCTTGGACTGCACTGCCATGGCAGTCCCGTTCTGTTGGATTGCTTTTTTGTCTTTCATTCCTGTCTCTCCCTTTTGTTTTTACAATTTATGGTGATTATACCATGACCCCTTTCGGAAAAAAACGTACTTAAACGAATCTTAAGAAATCTTTAGAATTCCCGCCGTTTTCCTTACGTTTTCCCTGTTGTGTTATTGAAATAATACAACAGTTCCCCGATATTGTCAACAAAAGATTGAAACGACTTTTTCACCTTATTTTCGGAAGCTGTCGCGAAAAGCTCCGATCATCCGCTGCGTTAAGCTAAGCCCCTCCTCATCGCGGGGAAGCTCGCTGTAATGCACCCATGCGGCATCTGCCAGCTCCTCCTCATCCAGCCGGAGCGCCGATGCATCTTTTACCTCGCAGAAATAGCCAAGCAGCAGATTTAAATCGAACCCCCATGGCTGACTTCCGTAATAGCGCGGCTCCGAAACCAAAAGCCCCGTCTCCTCAAAAACCTCGCGCCGTACTGTCTCCTCTGCCGTTTCCCCAATTTCCGTAAAGCCCGCAACGAGCGCATAGCGCGTGTATTCCCTGTCCGCATATTTCGTCAGCAGGATCGATTCGCCGTTTGTCACACCAACGATCACCGCCGGAGCGATCTTTGGAAACACCTGATTGCCGCAGCAGGGACAGGAAAGCATCCGAAGCGTTTCGCTGTGCAAAAGCCACTGCCCGCACTTGCCGCAAAAGCGGTTGTCACGATACCAGACATAAAGGTGCCATGCCGTTGCCGCGGCAAATACAAGCTCCTTTGGCTTTTTCCGGCGCATCGCAAACATCCGCACATACGAAAAACCGTTTTCCTGCGCTTTCTCTACAAAAGCTTCCGGCAAGTCGGCAAGAAAATACGCACACTCCCCAAGTGAAAAAAGGTATACGGCAGGAGGTATCGGCTCCCCGCTCACGCCACACCAATCTGTAAGCTCCCCGTAGCAAAGATAGTCGCTCCTCTCGCCCTCTCTTACAAAAATACGGTCCTCCTGAAACGAAAGTACCCGGTCATTTGACGCGGGTACCTTCTTCTCATACTGATTTTTCATAACAAGCGGAAAAATATCCTGAATCATTCGTTCTTCTTCCTCCTCTATTCTGCCTGTATCGCAAGCTTATCCAAAATACCGGTCAGATGCGCGATCGCAACGCCGTAATTTGTCATCGGTATGCGCTGCTCTCTGGCACGGTCGATACGGGCCATCACATATTTCCGGTTGAACATGCACGCACCGCACTGAATGATCAGGTCATAGCCGGAAAGATCCTTGGGAAAGTCTGTTCCGCTCACAATGTCTACTGACAATGTCTCACCATAGCGCGCGCGCAGCATACGCGGCAGTTTCACTCTGCCGATGTCCTCGGTGAGCGGCGCATGCGTGCAGCATTCCGCGATCAATACCCTTGCATCGCTGCAAAGGGAATCCAACTGCTTTGCACCCTCCACATAATAGGGCAGATCTCCCTTATAAGCCGCAAACAGCACGGAAAATGAGGTCAGCATTGTCTCCTTCGGCTTCTTGTCATAGACCTCTGCAAACACCTGTGAATCTGTGATGATCAGCTTCGGCGGCTGCCGCAGGGCGGCGAGCGCCGCAGTAAGCCCGTCCGTCGTGACGCTGACCGTGATGCATTTCTTATCCAAAAGCTCCCGCAGCGTCTGCACCTGCGGCAAAATGAGCCTTCCCTTCGGTGCCTGTATATCCTGCGGCATCACAAGCAGCACCACATCCTGTTCACCCGCAAGCGCTCCCGTGATCTGCCTGCTCCCGTGATCCTCCGGAATTTTTCTTGCAAGCGCCTCCCGCACCGCCCCCATGCCTTCTTTCGTCTTAGCGCTGACAAGCAGCGCCTCCTCTTTTGTTTCTTTTTTTATCTGCGCAAGCAGCGGCGCAGCATTCTCGACGCAATCCGCCTTATTTACCACAAGCAGCACCGGCGTCCTTCTCTCTGCAAAAAAGCGATACCACTCAAGTTCATCCTTTAATGCAAACGTACCGTCCGCCTGCGGCTTAAGATCTCCGGCTACAACGATGACCGCCAGTTCCGTCTTTTCCGCCGCAAGGCGCGTCTTTTCCAGACGCTGTCTGCCGAGCGGCGTACGGTCTCCAAAGCCTGCCGTGTCCATGAAGGTGCACGCCCCCAGTGGAGAAAGCTCCATCGCCTTTGCGACCGGGTCGGTTGTCGTCCCTGCCACATCTGCGACGATCGAGATCTCCTGTCCCGTCAGGGCGTTGAGAAACGAGGACTTTCCGCTGTTTGTCCTTCCGAAAATACCAATATGCAGACGCTCTGCGCCCGGTGTTTCCTGCAATCCTGCTGCCATAATCCCACACCTCGCTCCTCTTAAAAACGAAAATCCCGTCTGCCCTCTCCAATATCATGCACATATGCACAGGCAGTCTTTTTTACCTTCGGATTTGTGATCTTCTCAAGCTCCTTCTCGATCAGCGCAAGTCCAAGCTCCTTTGTCTCCTCACTCGCATAGTCCTCCAGATATTCCTTTAGCGTCATCAGCGCATTTGGATGACAGCAATTTAAAATCTGCATATTTTTGCATAATTCCATAAAGCGGTCGCCGGTTCTTCCCTCCCGGTAGCACGCAGTGCAAAAGCTTGGAATATGTCCCAGCCGGATCAGCCAGTTGACAACCTCATCTAAGGTTCTCTGGTCGCTCACCTCAAACTGCTCGCTCGTCGTCTCATCCTCCTGCTCCGGCGCGGCATAGCCGCCTACGCTCGTCTTTGACGCGCCGCTTAGCTGTGATACGCCAAGCGGAAGCACCTTTTCTCTGACCTCCTGACTTTCTCTTGTCGAGATGATCATACCCGTATACGGTACACAAATACGGATGAGCGCACACAGCTTCGCAAAAATATCGTCGCTGATGCCATTGTCAAACGCATCCGGGTCAATATCATCCGCCCGCTTTAAGCGCGGCACACTGATCGTATGCGGTCCTACGCCATGCACTGCCTCCAGATGCTCCGCGTGCATCAAAAGCCCCGCAAATTCATAGCGGTAAAGCTCAAGCCCGAATAAGACGCCAAGTCCCACGTCGTCAATGCCGCCCTCCATCGCACGGTCCATCGCCTCCGTGTGGTACGCATAATCATGCTTTGGTCCGGTCGGATGCAGCTTTTCATAGCTTTCCTTATGATAAGTTTCCTGAAATAAAATATAGGTTCCAATCCCGGCTTCCTTTAGCTTGCGGTAATTCTCCACCGTCGTCGCCGCAATATTGACATTGACGCGGCGGATCGCCCCGTTTTTGTGCTTGATGCTGTAGATCGTATTAATGCACTCTAAGATATACTCGATCGGATTGTTGACGGGATCCTCCCCCGCCTCGATCGCCAGACGCTTGTGCCCCATATCCTGAAGCGCCGTCACCTCTGCGATGATCTCCTCCTGCGTCAGCTTCTTTCTGGCAATGTGCTTGTTCTTTAAATGGTACGGACAGTAGACACAGCCGTTCACACAATAGTTGGACAGGTAAAGCGGGGCAAACATGACAATGCGGTTGCCGTAGTAGTCCTGCTTGATCTGCTGTGCAAGCGCATACATCTGCTCAATTTTATCCGGCATCTCACATGCCAGAAGCACAGATGCCTCCCTGTGGTCTAAGCCCTTCCTCTCCGCCGCCTTTTGAAGAATTGCATCGATCAGCTCTGCATTCTCCTTGTTGGCGTCTGCATATGCCAGCGTTTCCCTGATTTCGGCATCGGAAATAAACTCCTCTGCCTTTAATGATGTTACGTCGTACATTACGCGTCTCCCTTCTTTCCGGTCAGCTCTGCTTTCCGGTTAGTATTTATCATTCATTATCCGGCGTAATCGCCGCGGTCTGTTACGACCTGATAACCAATGCTCTCCATGCGTCTCTGCATACAAAAACGGCATTCTGCCGCCTCGTCGCCCGTACATATTTTATTGTCATAAAGCTTATACTTCTCCCGCACTGACGTCGGCGAAAGATTGGGCATCACGACATTTGCCCCCGCCAGGATCCCCTTTTCACGCCCCTTCGGATGAATCGTCCCAAGCGCCGTCGTCGCCGGAAGCAGCACATGCGGCTGCATCAGCCGGATGACGGATAACAGTCTTAGCGTCCGCTCCATCGTACCCGCCCCTCTGTCTCCAAACGGCGTGTCCTTCTGCGGGATAAACGGTCCGATCCCGACCATGTGCGGCTGTAATTCACGGATAAACTCCAAATCCTTCCAGATCGTCTCCACCGTCTGCTCCGGCGAACCGACCATAAACCCGCAGCCCGTCTGAAAACCGATTTCCTTTAAGTCGCGCAGGCAGCGTCTGCGGTTTTCAAATAACATCTCCTTTGGGTGCAGACGTTTGTAATGCGCTTCATCCGCCGTCTCATGCCGCAGCAGATAGCGGTCCGCCCCGGCGTCAAAATATGCCTGATAGCTCGCGCGCGGCTTCTCCCCAATGGAAAGCGTGAGCGCACAATCAGGATATGCCCGCTTGATCTGCGCCACAAGCGCGCATATCCGTGCATCTGTAAAATATGCGTCCTCGCCTCCCTGCAAGACAAAGGTGCGAAAGCCAAGCTCATAGCCCACCGCGCAGCAGTCTAAAATCTGTTCCTCACTCAAACGGTAACGCTCCGCGTTTCGGTTGCTTCTTCGGATGCCGCAGTAGAGACAGTCATTTTTACAGTAATTGGTAAACTCGATAAGACCGCGGATATAAACCTTATTTCCGTATATCTTCTGCGCCGTTTCCCGCGCTCTTGCATAAAGCGTCTCAACTGCCGCTTCATCCTCTGTCTCAAGCAGACAGCGCAAATTTTCCAAACCTATGCTTCGCTCTTTTTGCAGTTCATCTATGATCTCTAATTCTCTTTGCATTTCATTCCTCATTTCATAGCAGCGTTCTTCTTAGGCTCCCACATTGGAATAAATTGTTTTCGCTGTGATCCCATGCAGTCTTCCGATCTTTCCGGAAAGCGCATTGATGACGTCCTGCGGCGCATCCATCGCAACACTGATGATGTTTACGCCTTTTTCCTGATAGGGCACGCCCATCCTCCCGATAATATAGTCGCCATATTCATGCAGCAGACGATTTAATTGTTCCACAGCGTCTTTCTGTTCTACAATAATTCCAAGCAATGCAATCCTTGTTTTCATACAAGCTTCCTTTCTGCGGCTTATTTTATCACGGGAGTCTGTTTGCGGCAACTGATTTCTTTTTAGATTTTACGCAATCCCGTTTTCGTCAGCTCATACACGGTATCACATACCTCATCTATATATTTTCTGTCATGGGAAATGCTGATGACCGCGCCTGCGTACTCCCGCAGCAGCCCACGGATGACAGGATTTGACAGCGGGGAAAAATTCCGCGTCGGCTCATCTAAGATCAGGACGTTACAGCCCGCCATGCTCATTTTCAAAAACAGAAGCTTCGCCTTCTGTCCGCCGGAGAGCTCCGCCGCCGGATGCGCCATCTCCTCCGCCGTGTACTTCATACTGCCAAGATAGGTGCGCACGCGGCTGATCTCGTCTTTACTCCCCTCCCCGCACAAAAGCTCCACCGGGGTTTTTTCCAGCTCCAGCAGCTCCTCATAATTCTGCGGCATATAGTATGCCTTAACATCCTCCCGCGCCAGAAGTTCTCCTGCAATCTCCCGAAGCAGCGTCGTCTTTCCCACGCCGTTTTTCCCGATGATGCAGACGTGTTCCGGCCCTGTGACCTCGAGATGGACGTCCCGCGCCAAAAGCTTCCCCTCCACAGAGTTCTCCTGCGGCGCCCGAAGCTCACTCCTCGAAAAATCCAGCACACGCTTGGACTGCGGCAGGGAAACCTTCTCGCCAAACTTAATAAAAATCGCATCCTCCGTCTCCGGCAGCTCCGTCATCCGGCTGTGCTCCTTTTCAAAACGCCGCTCCAGCGACTTGACCGCGTGCATTTTCTTTTTCAGCAGCCTGCCCCCGTGCGGATCCTGCCTGGAGATGGCGCTCTGCTGATGCTCGACCTTCTGCCGGATCTTTCGGAAACGCTCCTGCTGCTTCTCATACTCGCTGCGCTCCTTGCGCGCAGCCTGCTCCTGATGCAAAAAAGCGCTGGCGCGTTCGCTGACATAGGTGCGGTAATCCACCGCTGCGACCGTCCAGCGGCTCATTGTCCTGCGTCTTAACTGCTCCATGTGGATGATCTTGTTTGCCGTCCGCTCCAGAAGCGTCTCGTCGTGCGAGATAAAGAGCACCGGAACAGACGCTCTGCTGATAAAACGCTCCAGCCACTCGAGCGTTTCAATGTCGATGTCGTTGGACGGCTCATCCAGAAACAGAGCGTCCGGCTGCTCCATCAGAAGCCTTGCAAGCTGCAGCTTGACCTTCTCCCCACCGGAAAGCTGTCCCATCCGCTGGTCCGCATAAAAAATGTCCGCGGCAAGCCCAAGCTGCCCCGCGATCGCCGCAAGCTCCCTCGGCGACTGCTCATAAAACACATCGCTCTGCGCACAAAATTCGTAGACGCTTTCCGCCTTCTGCTCCTCTGTCAGCTCCTGCGCCAGATAGCCGATGCGCGCATGATTTTTGATGATCTCTCCGCTGTACTCCGCATAATCTTCCACCAGCCTCTCATCGTACAAAAGCTTTAACAGCGTGGACTTGCCGTTCCCCTCCTCGCCGATCAGCGCCGCCTTGTCACCGTCGTTTAACACCAGCGAAAAATTTTCCAGTATCACCCGCATATCCTTGCGGTGTGTGACCGTCAGATTTTTTACCTGTATCATAAACTCCCTCCTATATATAAAAGAGTTTTGCCTGCGAAACTCTACGCCTGCGGCGGGTCGCATCAGCGACACAGTTCCACTCCGCCGCAGTGCGATCCCCCGGAGGGTTTTGCTTTCCGGGGAACGAAGTTTCCTGGAAAGCAAAAAAGGATGCAAGTCTCCTTACATCCTTTCGCCTGTTCCGGTGCGGTCTGAGCCCGCACATAAGTTTTCTATCCATGAAAAGATATTCGTTTGCTGCAAAACATATACCAAAAGAAACATCCCAAAGGACGCCGCTTTATTTCCTGCCTCTCTCTTTTGATATGACTATTTACTTCGTTTTATTTGCAGAAAAACCGATACATCTTTTCTCCTTTCTCACCTATAATCCGACGCCTGCCACTAAGCCGCGTCTATCGCTATTCTACATAAGATCCCCTAAAAATACAAGCCCTATTCTTCCACAGCAGCGGAATTTACTTCCTCCGGCTCCGTCTCCAGTCTGACCCGCAGGATTCCTGCCCCGCCAAATACCACCACGCAGAGCACGCCGCAGAGAATGAAGATCACAGACACCGATACCTTTAACAGCAGCGCGCTGATCAAAAAGGACATCACTGGCATTACAGCACAAGCCCCCGCACTGACAATGGACGCCGCACGCGCCAGATACTGCTCCTCCACAACCTTCATAAACTGCACATTTACTATTCCGATGGCAAAGCTTAAAGAAACCCCTATTCCAAAGACTGTCACTGCACACAGAATACCGGACAGCAGCAGATTTCCGTAGGTAAATCCACTGAGCAGGATCATGGAAACATAACAGATACCAAGACAAATGCCGGACATCGACACAACAGGAAGCGGCTTTAACTTCTGTGCCAGATACGGGAATACCACAGTTCCGATTCCCAGTCCGGCGATTGCCGCCATGTTGTACACACTGAGCAGCTCGCTGCCCACGCCAAAAATCTCGACGGTCATTGCAGACTGTAAGGAATTTAACGGCACGAGCGTTGCATTCGCAAACGCAGAAAAAATACAGATGTTCATCACCACCTGCTTGTTCTTCACATAGCAGAAACCGTCCTTTAACGTGCCGAAATATGCCTTCACATTCGCATTGATGTCCTCTTTCTGGCGCTTTTCCTCCACCTTTACAAACATCGTGATGATACCGGAAATAAAAAACGTCGCGCAGTCGATGAGGATTGCTGCACCAACGCCAAACGCCGCGATCAGCACTCCCGCCAGTCCCATGCCGATCAGCTCCGTGATCCTGCTCGCCGTAGAATTTAACGAGGTGCCGAAGGCATAGTACTCTTTATCGAGAATCTTGGGAACGAGCGCCGTGCTCGCCGGCATACAAAAAGCCTCTACCGAGGAGATCGTCAGAGTAAAGACTGCCAGAACGAGCGGAGTCACCATATCTGCCAGATACAGCGCCGCCAGTCCCGCCACGATACCGCCGCGCAGAAAGTCCGCCGCCACAACCACGCTTTTCTTGCGTATTCCCTCGACAAACGCCCCTGCAACGGCTGCAATACTACGCTCGGGATCTGGTTGAGTCCAAAGATCACTGCCGTCCACGAGGCGCTCCCCGTCACGGCATACACCAGCCACGTAAATGCGATCGCGTCGATCGAATCGCCGAAACGGTTGATCAGATTCGCGACGATGATCTTCATGTACTCCTTTTGGCCCAGAATATCTCTGTAACCGATTTTTTTCTCTGTCCCATTTTCACTCATACGAAACTCCTCCTTTGTTTCTTATCATTATAATCAAAACAAAGGGAAAATGGAATACTTTACAGCAAAAACTGCGCCAGCACATAGTTGCTCACCTCCTGCCCGCGCTTCGTCAGAGAAATCTGCCCGGCGTGCTTTGCCAGAAGACCTTCCCGCTGAAGGGACTGCATCACATCCTGATAAACTGCCTCGATCTCTATGCCAAAATTCTGCGCAAAGCGCTCTCTCGACACGCCGTCTATCATGCGCAGTCCCAAAAACATAAACTCCTCCATTTGTGCCCTGCGCGATATGCGCTCTGCCGTCTCATGCAGATTCGTTGCAGGAATGTCTTGCTCGTTTTCACCTCCCTGCGGTCTGTCCGCATTCTCTCTATCGCCGTCTGGCGCATGCTTCCGCAGCTCCTCCTTAATATGCACTGTCCTCTCCAAATATTTGTACAAATCAGAAACATTGGTGTAGCGGATATTTTCCCTCAGAGAAGCCGCACCAATCCCAAGTCCGAGATAATTCACCCTCTGCCAGTAGCCGATATTGTGACGGCAGGCATACCCCGGCTTTGCAAAATTAGAAACCTCATACTGCTCATAACCGGCGTCCGCAAGCAGCTGCTCCGTCAGTCTTGTCGTTCGCAAAACCTCCTCCTCCGTGGGCAGAGCCGCCGTCCGCTCTCCTGCACGCTGCCTGTCTGCGTCCTCCTGATAGCGTGCATAAAACGGCGTACCCTCCTCAATGATCAGAGAGTACACCGATATATGCTCCGGCTTTAGGCGGATAACCTGTCTTAATGTATGCGAAAAGCTCTCTGCGGTCTGTCCCGGCAGAGAGTTCATAAGATCGATATTGATATTCGTAAATCCGTTTCTGCGCGCCTGCTCATAGGTCTTTAGGAACTGCTCATAGGTATGAATCCTTCCCAAAAGCCGCAGCTCCTCCTTGTCCGCAGACTGTAACCCGATGCTTATGCGGTTGATGCCGGCACGCCGGTAGGCGGCAAACTTTCCGTCTGTCACCGTTCCCGGATTGCACTCGATCGAAATCTCCGCATCCGGCACCGGCAAACTGCACCGCACGGCATCCATGATCCGAAGCATCAGCTCCTCATCCAGCCACGACGGCGTTCCTCCGCCGATATAGACACTTGTGACAGCATACTCCTGACACCTTTCTCCGTAATAGGCGATTTCACGCAGCAGCGCCTCCACATAATCATGCTGCGTATGCTCATCCGCCTGAAAAGAAAGAAAATCACAGTACTGACATTTTTTCATACAGAACGGAATATGGATGTATAATTCCAGTTCTTTTCTCATTCTCTTATCCACACTTCCAAACACACGGCTTAATCCTCGTCCAGCTTTAAGACGCTCATAAATGCCTCCTGCGGAATCTCCACATTTCCGACCTGACGCATCCGCTTCTTTCCTTCCTTCTGCTTCTCCAAAAGCTTTCGCTTACGCGAAATATCACCGCCGTAGCACTTCGCAAGGACATCCTTGCGCATTGCCTTGACCGTCTCACGCGCGATCACCTTACCGCCGACCGCCGCCTGGATCGGGATCTCAAACAGGTGTCTTGGAATCTCCTCCTTTAACCGCTCGCACATCCTCCTGCCGCGGTCATAGGCGCTGTCCTTAAATACGATAAACGATAAGGCGTCCACCTGCTCGCGGTTGATCAGAATATCAAGCTTCACAAGCTCGGAGCGCTCATACCCCTTTAACTCGTAATCAAAGGATGCGTAGCCCCTGGAGCGCGATTTCAGCGCGTCGAAGAAATCATAAATGATCTCATTGAGCGGCAGATCGTATTTGATCAGCGCGCGTGTCTTTTCAATATATTCCATACTGATATATATGCCGCGCCGCTCCTGACAAAGGCTCATGATCGCGCCGACATAGTCGCTTGTGACCATGATCTCCGCTGACACAACCGGTTCTTCCATATAATCAATCTCTGACGGATCCGGCAGATTGGACGGATTCGTCAGCTCAATCACCTCTCCGTCCGTCTTATGCACCTTATAGATAACGCCCGGCGCCGTCGTTACCAGATCGAGATTGAACTCCCGCTCTAAGCGCTCCTGGATAATCTCTAAATGCAGCAGACCAAGAAATCCGCAGCGGAAACCAAACCCAAGCGCCAGAGAAGTCTCCGGCTCATACTGTAAGGATGCGTCATTGATCTGAAGCTTCTCTAAGGCATCCCGCAGATCGGGATACTTCGCACTGTCCGCCGGATACATTCCGCAGTATACCATCGGATTGACCTTCTTATAACCCGGCAACGGCTCCTCACAGGGACGCGCCACATTCGTCACCGTGTCGCCGACGCGCGTATCGCGCACATTTTTAATGCTTGCGCAAAGGTAGCCAACCATTCCGGCAGAAAGCTCCTCACAGGGAATAAACTGTCCCGCGCCGAAATAGCCGACCTCCGTCACCTCAGACTGCGCGCCCGTCGCCATCATGCGGATCGTATCGCCCACTTTGACCGTTCCCTCTTTGATGCGGCAGAATACAATGACGCCCTTATAAGAATCGTAAAGCGCATCAAAAATAAGCGCCTGAAGCGGCGCATCTGCATCCCCCTTCGGCGCCGGAATTTTCTCTACGATCTGCTCTAAGACTTCCTCAATATTTAGTCCGGTCTTGGCGGAAATACGCGGCGCATCCGCCGCCTCAATTCCGATGACATCCTCAATTTCCTGTACGACCTCGTCCGGCTGCGCGCTCGGCAGATCGATCTTATTGATCACCGGCATCACATCCAGATCATGATCAAGCGCCAGATAAACATTTGCCAGTGTCTGGGCTTCCACGCCCTGCGCGGCGTCCACGACGAGGATCGCCCCGTCGCATGCCGCAAGGCTGCGCGACACCTCATAATTAAAGTCGACATGCCCCGGCGTATCGATCAGATTAAAAATATACTCCCCGCCATCCTTTGCCTTATAAATAATGCGGACTGCCTGTGACTTGATCGTAATGCCGCGCTCGCGCTCAAGGTCCATATTATCAAGCACCTGCGCCTGCATTTCACGGCTGGTCAGCGTGCCTGTGCTCTCTATAATACGATCGGCAAGTGTGGACTTGCCGTGATCGATATGTGCAATAATGCAAAAATTTCTAATCTTACTCTGATCCATAAGTATCAAGCGTCCTCCCGTTTCTCACATTCTCCTGCATATTATAAGTGATAAAGGAAAGACGCGTCAAGTAAAGTCCGCCAAAAGTCTGTTTCTACTCTCCGGCAAACAATGCAGTCGAATAATAGCGGTCTCCGCTGTCGGGAAGGACTGCAACCACCGTTTTTCCCTCATTTTCCGGAAGCTTTGCCCAGTCAACCGCAGCCTTTAACGCTGCGCCCGAGGAAATACCGACAAGAATCCCCTCGCTGCGTGCAATTTCCTTCGCATAAGCAACGGCGTCCGCATCCTCCACAGCCGCAATGGCGTCATAAATGCCCGTGTCAAGAATCTTTGGAACAAATCCTGCGCCGATTCCCTGGATCGTATGCTTTCCGCTGTTTCCGCCTGAAAGCACCGGAGATGCTGCCGGCTCTACGGCAATCACCGTAATCGACTCCTTCTTTTCCTTTAGATACTTCCCTGCACCCGTGACCGTGCCGCCTGTTCCGACACCCGCCACAAGCGCATCCACATTGCCGTCAGTATCTGCCCATATTTCCGGTCCCGTCGTCTTGTAGTGAGCCGCAGGATTTGCCGGATTCTCAAACTGTCCTACGATAAAGCTGTCGGCAATCTCTGCCGCAAGCTCATTTGCTTTGGCAATCGCGCCGGACATCCCTTTCGTACCGTCAGAAAGCACAATTTCCGCCCCATATGCACGGATCAGATTCCTGCGCTCTACGGTCATGGTTTCGGGGATTACGATGATAAGACGATACCCCTTTGCCGCTGCAATAGCAGCCAGCCCGATTCCGGTATTGCCGGAGGTTGGCTCAATAATCGTTGCACCTGCCTTTAAAACACCCTTTCGCTCAGCATCCTCGATCATTTCTCGTGCTATGCGGTCCTTAACGCTCCCCGCGGGATTTAAGTACTCAAGCTTCGCCAAAAGTCTGCCCTTTAGCTGATGTATTTCTTCGATATGCCTTAACTCTACTAACGGTGTATTTCCAATAAGCTGATCTGCTCCCTGATAAATATTTGCCATAGCTCCTCCTTTTACTGCTTTCCCTCCTGCCTCTGCCATCCAACCAGATCGGCAAGTGTTACATGATCTACCACATCGCGGATCGCCTGATCCACCTTTTCCCAAAGAATGATCGTCGCACAGCATTCCTGCTTCGGACACTTGACATGACCGGAGGCTAGACACTCTACCGGCGAAAGCGAGCCCTCCGTCAGACGGAGCACATCCCCGATCACATATTCGTCGAGCGGTCTAGTCAGACGGTAGCCTCCCTGAAAGCCGCGCGTGCTGCTGACATACCCAGCTTTATTAAGAATTGCCATGATCTGCTCCGTGTATTTGACGGAAATATCCTGTCTGGTCGCAATCTCCTTGACCGATATGGGATGCTCTGCCGCATTGACTGCCAGATCATAAAGAATATGAATCGCATATCTTCCTTTTGTCGTTATCTTCATCCGTATTCATACTCCTTCCTCCGGCAAACGAAAAACCTTTAATAATCCTCTTCTTCCTCATGCTCATGAATCTCATCCTTCGGCTTCTCAAGACCTTCAATCTTCAGCCCGTTCTTCTGCGCATAGTCCCACAATGCCGAATGGATCGCCTCCTCTGCGAGCAGAGAACAATGGATCTTAACCGGCGGAAGCCCGTCCAGCGCCTCCATCACCGCTCTGTTTGTGATCTTAAGCGCTTCCTCTACTGTCTTACCCTTCACAAGCTCCGTCGCCATGCTGCTCGTTGCCACAGCGGCGCCGCAGCCAAAGGTCTTAAATTTACAGTCCTGGATCACCTGATTCTCGTCGATATCCAGATACATGCGCATAATATCGCCGCACTTCGGATTTCCGACTGTGCCGACTCCGCTTGCATTCTCTATCTCTCCCATATTTCTCGGATTCTGGAAATGGTCCATTACTTTTTCTGTATACATATTTGTTTCCTCTCTTTTCTTAAAAATAATTTATGCGTGTTTCTTTGCAAAATCTTCATAAAGCGGCGACATACTGCGCAGACGCTCTATGATCTTCTTTAATTCATCTACGACAAAATCTGCTTCTTCTGTCGTTGTCTCATCACTGATGCTAAGACGAAGCGAGCCGTGCGCGATCTCATGCGGAAGTCCAATGGCAAGCAGCACATGAGACGGATCCAGGGAACCCGAGGTGCAGGCAGAGCCGCTGGATGCGCAGATCCCTTTGCCATCGAGCATGATGAGCATGGATTCTCCCTCAATAAAACGGAAGCAGAAATTTACGTTATTCGGCAGACGCTTTTCCCTGTCGCCGTTTAATCTTGCATACGGAATCTCCTTCTCGATGCGGGCGATCAGATAGTCTCTTACCTTGCGTTCTTTGCCCGTAATCTCCTCCATATTCTTTGTCGCAACCTCTGCCGCCTTCGCAAAGCCGATAATTCCCGGCACATTTTCCGTGCCTGCTCTCCTTCTGCGCTCCTGTGCGCCGCCGTGTACGAAGGAACGGATCTTTACTCCCCTTCTGATATAGAGGAAACCGATCCCCTTTGGTCCGTGGATCTTATGCGCGCTTGCACTTAACATGTCAATATTCATCGCCTCCACGTCGATCGGCACCTGCGTATATGCCTGTACCGCATCGGTATGGAACAGCACGCCGTGCTCATGCGCAATCCGTCCGATCTCTGCAACCGGCTCGATCGTTCCAATCTCATTATTTGCAAACATGATCGAGATTAAGATCGTATCAGGACGGATGGCTTTCTCCAAAGTCTCCAGATCCACAAGACCGTTCTCATCCACATCCAGATAAGTCACCTCAAAGCCCTTCTGCTCCAGATATTCACAGGTATGAAGAATCGCATGGTGCTCGATCTTTGTTGTAATGATATGTTTTCCCTTCTGCTCGTATGCCTCTGCCGCCGCCTTTAACGCCCAGTTGTCGGATTCCGATCCGCCTGCGGTAAAATAGATATTTTCCGCCGTTGTGTGGATCGTACCCGCGAGCAGCTCTCTTGCATCGGTCACCGCCTTTTTGGTTGCTGCCGATATGCTGTATATACTGGATGGATTTCCAAACTTCTCCGTGAAGTATGGAAGCATTGCCTCTAGGACCTCCGGTCTCACCGGCGTCGTCGCTGCATTATCCATGTAAATAATTTGATCTCCCATGTTGTTACCATGCCTTTCTGTTTGGTTTGGTTTCATTTCATATCATAGTCATATGATATGAATTATAGTAGTACCATTTTTCCTATTTGTCAATAAAAAAATTCCTTTTCGTGATACATGTACTTTATTCTGTACAACGAAAAGGAATTTTCCTTATTTCTCTATCCCGTCATTCATGCTTCCCATCCGATAACCGCCCAGATCAAGCGTCGCATAGGCAAAGCCGATATTTTTTAATTTCTCCTGAATCCTCTGGCAAAGCTCCTGCGAAAGTATCTTCGGAAAATCGTCTGCGCCAAGCTCGATCCGCGCAAGGACACGCGCCGCGTCATTTCCATGCATCCGCACACGCACCTGACGAAAACCCAGCTCAAACAAAAACTGCTCTGCCTCATCGACCATTGCAAGCTTTTCTGCCGTGATCTGCTCCCCGTATACAAAGCGTGTCGCAAGACATGCAAACGACGGCTTATCCCAAACGGGAATCTCCATCTCCTTTGCGAGCGCACGGATCGTTTTCTTGTCAATGCCAAGCTCCCGCAGCGGACTTAGCACTCCAAGCTCGTCGACCGCACGCAGCCCCGGACGGTAATCGGCGTTATCATCTAGGTTTGACGCCTCCGCCACATAGGGCATACCCAGCCGCTTTGCCTCCGCACAGATTTGCCCAAACAGCGATTTTTTACAAATATAGCAGCGATCCGGCGGATTTTCCGCAAAGCCCTCGATCGTCAGCTCATCCACCTCCACGATAACATGGGAAATCCCCTCTTTCCGGCAAAATTCCCTTGCCGCATCAAGCTCACGCATCGGGAGGGAACGCACCTTTACCGTGATCGCCGTAACATTTTCTCCGAGCACCTCATGTGCCGTCTTCAGCAAAAAAGCCGAGTCAACGCCGCCGGAAAACCCAATGGCAAGCCGCTCCTTTTTTGCAAGATAATCCTTTAACTGCTCCAGTTTTTCTCTCATAGTCAAACGCTCCTATCGCTTGCCTTCCTTGATCTCATCCAGTATCTCCGCTACCGCTTCCCGTTCGTCAAAATGATATTTTACTCCCTTGATCTCCTGATAATCCTCATGACCCTTTCCAAGCAAAACGATCATATCGCCCGGCTTTGCATGGGTCATACAGTAGGCTATCGCCTCTTTTCTGTCGTCAATCTCAATAAATTTACCGCCGCTTTTTGCAAGACCGACCTGAATATCACGATTGATGTCACGAATCTCCTCATCTCTGGGATTATCGCAGGTGAGCACGCATAAGTCTGCCATCGCACCTGTCACCTCTCCCATATCATAACGTCTTAGCTTCGAGCGGTTGCCGCCGCCGCCGTACACACAGATCAGACGCTTCGGATGATATTCTAACAGCGTTGTCAGCACGCTTCTCGTGCTCACCTCATTATGCGCATAATCAATGATCAGATAATAGTCCTTGGACACCGGCAGCATTTCCACACGCCCCCGCACCTGAACCTTAGAAAGCCCCTCTAAAATCGCCTCCTGCGAAACGCCTGCCAGATGACAGACCAGCATCGTCACCAGTGAATTGTAAACAGAAAAGCTGCCCGGTATATGCACCTTCGCCTCACAGGACATCACACCCTTCACCGCAAAATGCATGCCAAGTCTTCCGTCTTCATTCAAAAAGCCAATATCGTATGCCGTAAGGTCCGGCTTTTCCCCCACAGCCGACTCTCCCGATACCGAAAAGCGATGCACCTCACAGGTGTGACCTCTTAAAATCTCCTCACAATGAATATCATCATTGTTCACGATCCCAACCCTGCACTGGCGGAACAAAAGACTTTTACACTCTAAGTATTCCTCAAATGATGCATGCTCCGTCGGTCCGATATGATCCGGGGAGAGGTTTGTAAAAATGCCGTAATCAAATAAAATTCCGGCGGTGCGGTCAAGCTTCAGCCCCTGCGACGAGACCTCCATGACCACATATTCGCACCCTGCCTCGACCATTGCCGCAAACATCCGGTGGAGCTCATAGGATTCCGGCGTTGTATTTTTTGCCGGAAACTGTTCCTCTCCGATCAATGCGCCGATCGTACCGATCAGACCGACCTTCTTGCCCGCCAGCTCCAAAACATTTTTTATCATATAAGTAGTCGTCGTCTTTCCCTTTGTTCCGGTCAGACCGATCGTCACAAGCTTACGCGCCGGATGATCAAAGAGCGCCGCCGACATATATGCAAGCGCCCTTCGCGCAGACGCCACCTTAAGCACCGTCACAGAATCCGGAATCTGCTCCGCTTCACTCTCCCTCTCCAATACAATGACAGACGCGCCGGCTTCCACCGCATCGGAAATATAACTGTGCCCGTCCGTGACAGCGCCCACCATGCAGACAAACATCGTCTCCTTCGCTATCTTTCTGGAATCATAGACAATATCCCGCACCTCCGCATCCATACTGCCTTTCAGGCACTCGTATGCAAGCTCCCTGCAAATCTGACTCAGCTTCATTTTCTCCCCCTGTTTCTTTACACAACAGAAAGTGCACGCCGCGCGCACACTTTATGCTGTTTCCTTTCTATTCATTATTTCAAAATATGGGAGGCGTCTATTTCCGCCTCAAATACTGTGTGAGACGGTCCTGTCATAAACAGGTGGTCTGTCGCCTCATCCCACTCGATCAGCAGCGGACCTCCAATCTGCTCCACCGTCACTCTCCGGTCCAGACGTCCGGTCAAAACACCCGCCACGACTGCCGTCGCACAGCCCGTGCCGCAGCCGATCGTCTCCCCTGTGCCGCGCTCCCACTCACGCATTTTTACATAGTCCCTGCTGATAAGCTCCGTAAAAGTCACATTCGTCTTATTCGGAAACAGCGCCGTCATATGCTCAAGCGCCCTGCCGTAGCGCTCCACATCAAGCTCTGCCACGGAATCCACATACATCGCACAATGCGGATTGCCCCAGGAAACTGCCGTAACGGCAAATGTTCGGTCAAGCACGGTCACAGGCTGCTCGACAAACTGCGCAAGCGGCGTACGAACCGGTATCACCTTTGTATCAAGCCTTGGCTCTCCGATGTCTGCGCAGATATTTGAGACAAGACCATCTGTCACGGTCAGCGTCAAATGCTGCATTCCGCCCAGCGTCTCTATGACAAGCTGCGTCTTGTCCGTCAGCCGATGGTCGTATACATATTTTCCGACGCTGCGCAGCGCGTTGCCGCACATCTCCCCCTCCGTACCGTCCGGGTTAAACATCCGCATACGAAAATCTCCTTTTTCAGACGGACAGATCAGCACCATCCCGTCTGATCCGACGGCAAAATGGCGGTCGCTGACAAACCGTGCCAGCTCCTGCAAATTTTTTAACTCCTGATGAATGGCGTCAATATAGACATAATCGTTGCCAAACGCCTGCATTTTTGTAAATCGCATCTTTCTCCCTCTTTGTCTGTGATTCGTGAAAGCCCCCGGTATCTAAGACAGCTCAGCCATTCATTGCACGATCTAAATCCGCGATAATATCTTCCACATTCTCAATGCCGACCGACATCCGAAGGAAACAGTCCGTAATGCCAAGGCTCTCCTTAATATCCTTTGGCGTGTCCTCATGCGTCTGCGTCGTCGGATAGGTGATGAGCGTCTCCGTACCGCCAAGGCTCTCGGCAAACATGATCATATCCACACCCTTTAAAATATTCTTAACCGTCTCAAAGCAGTCAACCGTAAAGGAGATCATGCCGCCGAATCCGCTCGTCTGCGCCGTTGTGACCGCATAATCCTTGTGGTCAGCAAAGCCGACATAATACACCTCTTTTACCTTCGGCTGCGCGCGCAGCCACTCCGCTACTTTTTTCGCATTTTCATTATGTCTGTCCATACGCACGGCAAGCGTCTTGATCCCCCGCAGGATCAGCCAGCTGTCAAGCGGCGCAAGCTGGCTTCCGTGCGACTTGATATGCACCTGGATCTGACGTGCGATCTCCTCATCCTCCTTTACCACCACGATGCCGGAAATCGTATCGTTATGCCCGCCGAGGTATTTAGTGGAGCTGTGCGTCACAATATCCGCGCCAAGCTCCAGCGGTCTTTGGAAATACGGAGTCAAAAATGTATTATCCGCAACGGTCAGCGCCCCGATCTCCTTTGCAAGCTTTGCAATCGCGCGGATATCCGCTACCTTCATCATCGGATTGGTCGGCGTCTCCACAAAGATCATTTTTGTCTGCGGCGTGATCGCAGCCTTCACTGCATCCAAATCGGACATATCCACATAAGTGTGCGTGATGCCGTATTTGCCGAACACATCACCAATAATACGGAAGGTGCCGCCGTAAATATCATCCGAGAGAATGACATGCTCCCCCGGATTCAGCAGAGAAAAGACCGCAAGGTTTGCTGCCTGTCCGCTGGAAAAGGCAAAGCCCTGGATGCCGCCCTCTAAAATCGCCATCGTGCGCTCCAGCTCCTGTCTCGTCGGATTTTTCAGGCGGCTGTAATCAAAGCCCGTTGAATTGCCAAGCTCCGGGTGACGAAACGTCGCCGTCTGAAAAATCGGCATGCTGACTGCTCCTGTCAGCGGCTCTGTGCCGAGCGCCCCGTGAACTGCCTTTGACTCAAAATGCAGGTTTTCTTTTGTATCAAAATCTGTGTAATTACTGAAATTCTTCATCCTACTCTCCATTTCCTCACACTGTCATTGGTTCCTTCAAATATTTCCATAAGCTTATTATACATGACACTATTTAAAAGATATACTAGACAAGTGCTTTTTATATTGCAAATAGTGCTATTTTGTACTAAAGTAAAAGACACAGACAACTACAAGAACAGCGAGGTTTTTCTATGCCGGAATACAAAAAGGTCGGTTATCTGACTGACAGCTTTAAAATGTTTCATTTAAAAGATGCGGCGCGCCGGGAATTTGGCTACCACTATCATGATTTTCATAAGATATTGATCCTCCTAAGCGGCGACGTTTCCTATACCATTGAAGGACATACCTATGATCTCCTTGCGGACGATATTGTGCTTGTCAATGCCGGTGAGGTACACAAGCCTGCGATCCACTCCGATACCCCCTATGAGCGCATCATTATCTATGTTTCCCCGGACTTTCTGGAGGAATACGGGGAGGAGGAAAATAGTCTCACACGCTGCTTTCATCAGGCGCGCGCCAGACACTCACACGTTCTTCGCCGCCGGCCTGCCAGAAGCAGCCGCCTTAACACTGTCCTGCGTGAGCTTGACCGCTCGCTGAACGATACGGATTATGCCGGTGCGCTCTATCACCGCATCCTTTTTCTGGAATTTATGATCCAGCTAAACCGCTCCGCGCTGCACGATCAGCTGCAATTTATCGGTGATTCCACCTCCAATGAGAAAATTTTATCCATTCTCTCGTATCTAAATACACACCTGACCGAGGACCTTTGCATCAACGAGCTTTCGGAACGCTTTTTCCTAAGCCGCTATTATCTGATGCATACCTTTAAGGAACAGACAGGCTATACAATCGGAAGCTATCTCTCCGCCAAGCGTCTTCTTCTTGCCAGGGAGCTGATCGCCGCAGGAACACCTATCACAGACGCCTGCTATGCCTGCGGCTTCCGCAATTATTCAACCTTTGCAAGAGCTTATAAAAAAAGCTTCGGCGAATCCCCGCGGGAACATCGCCAAAGCTCTTTTTCCGTAAATTAAAGCTGTTTTTCTGCCAGTGTCTCCATCAGACGCGGAATCATCTGCTTCTTGCGCGACACGATGCCTGGAAGCAAGATCCCGCTCCCATCCTCCTGCTTTTTAAACGCATGCGCCAGCAGTCTGCCCGCCTCTCCGCCTGCAAAGATCACCTTGGAGGTCTCCTCCAAAATATCTGTCAGCATGACGTAGACCATGGAAAGCTTCTTCTCCTCCAGCACCTTTTTTAGGAAGGGCTGTAGCTGCTCTCCAAGCTTATCGAGCTCCTCACGGCTCATCGCACTGATCTGCGCAACGCCAAAATCACAGACATTCGTGTGAAATACCTTAAAGTCCTGATAAAAGATTTCCTCTGTCGTCTTATTCTGAAAATCACTTCCGGCGCGGAACATATTCTTGGCATGCTCCTCAATCTCTATGCCCGCAATCTTTGCCAGATTCTCCGCTGCTTCCTTATCAAACGGCGTGCAGGTCGGCGAACGGAACATCAGCGTATCAGAAATGATCGCCGAGACCAAAAGCCCCGCAATCTGCTCAGGAATCTCGACCTGCTTCTCCTGATACATCTGATATACGATCGTGGAGGTACAGCCCAGCGGCTGATTGCGGAAATACACCGGTGATGCAGTCTCAAAGCTGCCCAGTCTGTGATGGTCGATGATCTCCAAAATCTCCGCCTCACCGATACCGTCCACTGCCTGTGACTTCTCATTATGATCTACCAGTATGACCTGTTTTTTCTGCATATTCATCAAATTACGTCTGGAAACCATTCCGACATAATTTCCGTTTTCATTGAGGACAGGAAAATCGCGATGGCGCACCTTTCCCATCTCCTCCTTCACATCATCCACATAATCGTCGATCTGGAAGGTGATCAGCCGCTGCTTTGTCATATACTGCTTGATCGGCATACTCTGGTGGATCAGCCGCGCTACCAAAAAGGTATCATACGGCGTCGTGATGATCACACAGTCATGCTTTTTGGCAAGCTGGCTTACCTCCTCATCGACCTCAATGCCTCCGCCAATGATGATACAGCTTGCGCCGGAGCGTATCGCCTGTATCTGCGCCTCCTGACGGTCCCCAAGAATCACAAGATCATCCTCCTTGATGATTCCTGCCATATACTCAAGATTTGAGGTTGCCATCACAACCTTCCCCCGCACAAAGTGCGCGTGCTCATTGCCGCAATACACCTCGCCCCCCAGCGTCTCAGCGATCGTCCGGTACTGCGTCCGCGACTGGGACAGCGCCCGGTTATCGAGAACGTCCATATAAGAGGTTGCAATATCCTTTGTTACGATAATTCCCTCGATCTTGCCAAAGCGGTTTGTCACGGGAAGCGTCACGACGTCAAGCTGCTTCATAAGCTCCCACGCCCGCTTTAGGGAGATCTGGCTGCTCACTCCGGCAGTTCTGCGAATGCTGATGTCCTTTAGCTGTGCTCCCGCAAAGGTGACAAGCTCCGGCTCCTTTACTCCAAAGCAGCCTATGACGTAACGCGTCTCCTGATTCAGCTCACCTGCACGCTTCGCCACAAACTGCTTGTCCTCTGTCTGATTTTTCAGATAGGCATACGAAATCGCCGCACAGATCGAATCCGTGTCAGGATTTTTATGCCCCACTACCCAAACCTTCTTTGTTTCTGCGCTCATAAACCTCCTTTAAAAATTAAATACTCCAAGCGAATACAATATGTAACCGGTCAACAGTACAAAATTCAGTACGGAAAACCATGACAGACATTTTAAATAACCACGGATGGAGCCGACTCCCTGTTCCATCGCCTCCATCTTTTCAATCTTTGAATCAAATTCGTTAAAAAGGTCCTGAATATTGCGATAGCACTTGACATTCTCAGAATGCACCTTCTCAGACAGATCCAGCTTGATCGATTCCAGCTGTGCCGTCGCATTTTCAAGAAGCGCCTTTACCTCGGCAATCTGCCCCTCGGAAAGCTTCTTATTTGCAATCGCCTGCTCCTCTAAGAACTGCTTATTCGTCGCCAGCTGCTCCTCGGAAAGCTTCTTATTTGCGGCAATCTGCTCCTCGTTCAATCTGCGGTTGGACGTCAGCTGCTCCTCGCTCGCCGCCTTCACCTCCGTCACCTGTCCGGAAATGCTCCGCTCAATCTCATCCATCTTGAGAGTGACCTTTCCCGCAAGCTCATCCACCTTTCTTGTAAATTCGGTTACGATGCGGTCCGCTTCCTCCTGCCGTTCCGTCAGAATATTCTGCAGCTCCTGCGCTTTATCCTCTCTCTCGTTCACAAGAGTCTGCAATTCCTGTACTTTATTCTCCTTTGATGCAAGGAGGTCCTGTAGCTGCTTTGCTTTCTCCCTGAATTCATCGATCTGGCTTAATAAGAAATCTTCTTTTTCCACTTCTTCCTGTATCCTTTCGCGCTTATGTGATGCTGTTGTATTCGTCCGTACTGCCCGCGTTTTGCCGGGTGAAAGCTGTCTCTGCAATATTTGAAAGAGATTTGCCATCTGTACTTTCTCCCCACTTTCTACGAATTTGAAAAACATCTGTGTTTATTCTAACATTATCATTTTTCTTTGTAAAGCAAGAAAACACCGCAAAAAACGACTGCCGCTTAAAAGAAATGAACCGTATAGTCCGCGATGACATTTCCCCCCGCAGAAATGGTGACAAGGTATCGGTCACCCGCCTGGATCTCAAGTCCCTGCGGTTTAAAAATCACACATCCCTTTTGCCCGTAATTGGAATTTTCCACATTAAAAAATCCATCGCCGGAGCCCTGCCGGAAATTCCATTCCTGTCCGTTTCCACCCAGCCTCGTCAGCTTCACCGACACATCGGAAAGTGCACTTCCATATGAGTAACTCCATGCCATATTTCCGTTAAAATAAGCAAGCGGCATCTCCTGTGCCGGCCATGCGACACCCTTTACGTCCGCTCCCCAGTTGCCTGTATCAAATGCATAGACACTTGTGTAGGTTCCGCTATTTGACGCATACCCAAATCCCGTCTCCTTCATAGGCGGATTTAGAATCCATCTGCGGTGTCCCAAACGGTCAATATTGGACGCGTCACTGTCATCCATCCATAGGAGGATCGAATAAGGGAGCGATGTTTTCCAGCTTGTATATGCAATATTGGAGCTGGAAGCCCCCTTGCTCCCAAGCTGATAAAGCTCCTCGCTCATATCAGACGGGCGCGTCGGATAATGCGACAGCTTGTTGTTTACTGCGTTCAAAAATGCCCCTGCCTGCGCCATCTGGGTATACGAATCATTGATGGTCACATTTGCGTCAAGTCCTGCGATATAACGCATTTGATTGAGCATCGCAAGCGCTTTATTCTGCGACTCCTGCGCCACTGCACCTTTTTCATACGGAGCTGCGAAATTCGGCTCGCGCTCCATGGCTGTAACGCCATGAATATCCCCATCATTTATCCCGCTGGAAGCCATATAGCTTCTCACTTCATTCTCCGTATGATAGGCAACACCAAGTCCGTAGGATTTGCGACTCTCATCCTGACAAATGCCTGTGATCTCATCAAAATAATACGATGCTCCGTCAATCTCTACCCGTCCCTTTGCCATCGCTCCCGTCACCGGATCAAAATAGTAGCGGTTGCCGTTTTGCTCATTCCAGCCTTTCACCATGCGGCCATTGCCATCGTACCGCACCCATTTGCCGCCGTTCGAATCCTGATATACGTCTTTGCCTGCCGCCATTTTTCCATTTTCGATGGCATCGAGCCAATACCACGCGTCGCTTGCCGGATCATAGATTTCCTTGCCGCGCCCGTCAAGACCCTGACGCACACCATTTTCATACCAGTAATTTACGCCGTCGATCACATACCACTGACGGTTGATACCGATACCGGTTGTCCGGTCAAATGCGCACGGCTTTCCATCGATCACGGTAGCTCCCTTCGCCATCGTTCCATAGGTTCCGTCAAAATAATACGTTCCGGCCGATGTCGTCTGCCACCCCTTGACCATGTGACCGTTGTTATCATAACGCACCCATTTGCCGGTCTTTTCTCCAGCCGCATTCAAAGAGTCTCCCCATTCTCCGGCGAGCGATGTCTGATAAACATCCTTTCCTGCAGCCATCCTTCCGCCATCTATGGAATCCAGCCAGTACCATGCATCGCTCACCGGATCGTAAATCTCCTTGCCTCTGCCTTCCAATCCCTGTTTCACACCGTTCTCATACCAATATCTGCCGCCATTTTCCTCCACCCATTCTCCACGGACCTCTGCTGCCGCAGCGGTCGGCGTTATTCCGGCAAATACTGCTGTCATGACGATCATTCCCACAAAATGCTTCAAAACCATTTTTCTTTTCATACAAACCTCCTGAAAAATCTGTTAGTATTTTTGTAATAATATCAGTCTACTCCATTTTTCTTCCCTCTGCAATCACTTATTGCTTTCCTGATGACAGGAACGAGGTTTCCTATGTCAGAAAAAGAGCCGCGCACCAATGTGCCGCAGCTCTTTCTAACAATCTTTTATCTATAATTTTCTGTAAACTCTACAGTCCAAGCGCTCCTGCCACAAGCAGAGATCCTGAAACAATCACACCTGATACGAGCAAGCCAACTACACAGTAGCCCATAATATCTCTTGCTCCAAGCTTCGCCATACCAAGCGCCGGAAGCGCCCAGAACGGCTGCAGGAGGTTCGTCCATGCGTCGCCCCACGCGATCGCCATCGATGTCAGCGCCGGAGATACACCAAGGTCCTGTGCCGCCGGAAGCATGATCGGAGCCTGTACTGCCCACTGTCCGCCGCCGGATGGAACAAAAAAGTTTACGATACCCGCACTCCAGAATGTAAAGAGTGGGAATGTCGTTGCGTTTGAAATTGATACAAACGCCTGGCTGATCACACCTGCGAAAGAAACGCCTGTCACCGGGTTCGCGCCTACCATCATTCCCTGAATACCTGCATAGAACGGGAACTGCAGGATAATGCCGCCCGCACCCTTTGCAGCCTCCATGATTGCCCGTACATAGCCGATCGGAGTTTTATGGAATGCAATACCCAACACGAGGAAGATCAAATTCACCGAGTCAAGGCTTAAGCTGAATACACCGCTTACAATCTGATAAATAATATACGCCGCACCCAGCACAACGATACAGCCGGATAAGATGACGCTGTTTTCCAGCTTCTCCGCCGGCGTCTCCGGCTTCTTGAATACCGGCTCCTCCTCCTTGAGAATCTCCGGGTCTACCACAAACACATCCTTTGGCGCCGGATGCATCTTTGCATTCACAACCGGAAGAACGATCAGTATCAGCAGACAGGCTGCGAGATTCCACGGAGCAAATACGGTCATGGTTGTTGGAACAGACTCTGTCAAAACACCGTTTGTCTGCGCTGTTACCGCATCTGTCACTGACGCGATCGTAAGAGGTACAGAACCGGAAATTCCTGCATGCCAGACTACAAAGCCGGAATATGCGGATGCAATCAGAAGACGATAATCAACATTTTTCATCTGCTTTGCAATCTCCTTTGCAAAGATTGCACTTACGATCAATCCGAATCCCCAGTTTGCCCAGCAAGCGATCACTGCGACAAACGTTACAAGGAAAATTGCCTGAAACGGTGTCTTTGGAATTGACGCCAGCTTTACGAGAACCTTTTTAATGATCGGCGCACTCGCCATTGCAGACCCAAGTACCAGCACCAGTGCCATCTGCATAGAGAACAGCAATAGTCCCCATACGCCATTTCCCCAATGCTGCACCATCTGAATCGGTCCCTGTCCGGTCAGCGGCATCGCAACCACAAACACAAACATCGTCAATAAAATACAGAAAATAAATGGGTCCGGCAAAAATCGCTGAACGACATTTACACATCCTTTTGAGATTTTACTTAACATAACATCCTCCTTAGACTATAGTTAGACTGCCATTTTCTTTAAATTTTCACTAATGATCAGCGGACATCCGGTTGATTCCTGGATCTGCTCCACGGTAAATTCCGGATTATACTCTGTCAGCAACAACCCCTCGTCCGTGACCTCCATCACGCCCATTTCCGTTACGATCAAATCCACAACGCCCTGTGCGGTAAGCGGAAGCTCACATTCCTTTAAGATTTTGTGCTTTCCCTTATTGGTGTGCTCCATTGCAACGATGACCTTCTTTGCACCAACCACAAGGTCCATCGCACCGCCCATCCCCGGCACCATTTTTCCCGGAATGATCCAGTTTGCAATATTTCCCTTTTCATCCACCTGCAGCGCACCGAGGATCGTTGCATCCACATGTCCTCCACGGATGATCAAAAATGAAGTCGCGCTGTCAAAAAAAGCGCCTCCCGGAATGATTCCTGCGGGCTTTCCGCCTGCGTTGGTAATATCCATATCCTCCTCACCCTCTGCCGGAGTATTTCCAAGTCCTACAAAGCCATTTTCAGATTGAAGGATCAGATTCACGTCAGCTCCAAGGTGATTCGGCACTAATGTCGGAAGTCCGATCCCAAGATTTACAACATCTCCATCCTTTAATTCCTTTGCCACACGGGCAGCAATAAAATTTTTCAAGTCTTGCATAGATCAATTCCCCCCTGCTATGTAATCGATGAAAATACCTGGTGTGTGAACGTAATCCTGGCCGATCTCTCCAACCTCAACAACCTCACGCACTTCAGCTATGACCGTGTCTGCTGCCGTTACCATAAGCTCTCCAAAATTACGCGTAGAACCATGGTACTGAAGATTTCCCATGCGGTCAGCCCTGCTCGCTTCCACAATAGCAATATCTGCATGTAACGGAAGCTCCAGAAGATAATCCCTGCCATCAATATTGATGACCTCTTTTCCCTCCTGCACCAGCGTTCCCACACCGGTCGGAGTCAAAAATCCTCCAATGCCTGCCCCCGCGCAGCGAATCCTTTCTGCCAGCGTTCCCTGCGGGATAAGCACAACCTCTGTCTCCTGCTCATTCATCTGTCTGCCTGCCTCCGGGTTTAACCCGATATGAGAAGCATAAATCTTCTTAAACTGCTTCTGCATCACCATCTTCCCGACTCCATAATCAGGGAAGCCTGCATCATTGCAGATCAGTGTCAGATCCTTAACTCCTCGTTCCACAAGCTTGTCAATAATTTTGTGAGGTGAACCGCAGCCCATAAAACCGCCTATCATAACAGTCATTCCGTCCTTCACGAGAGCGGCTGCATCGTCGATTGTTACTTGCTTTGCCATAGTTTTTCTCCTTCTTTTCTTTTTCGGTTGTGCATCTCACCTATCATTAGGATTGGAGTATATCAAAGTTTTCATCATTTTGCAATAAAAATTTTATAATTTTTACTGTTTATTAATCATTTTTTATTTATTGTTTGTACAGTATTTTCACAGCAAAAAAACACCGCCGGCTCATCCATTCTGATGACCCGGCGGCATTCTTCTGCCACTTCTATAAACTTGTCCAAAATATTAAACGCGTGAGAGATACTCACCGGTACGCGTATCAATCTTGATCACATCACCCTGCTCTACAAACAGCGGCACATAAACAGTAGCGCCTGTCTCAACAACTGCCGGCTTAGTAGCGCCTGTCGCCGTATCGCCCTTAAAGCCAGGCTCTGTCTCTGTGATCTCAAGCTCCACAAACAGAGGCGGTTCCACTGCAAACACACTTCCGTTATGAGAGCACATCTTCACCATCTCGTTCTCTTTCACAAACTTCAGCGCATCACCGATCGACTCTTTAGAAAGCGCGATCTGCTCATAAGTCTCTGCATCCATGAAATTATATAAATCTCCATCCGCATACAGATAGGTATAATCCTTTCTGTCAATACGCGCCTGCGGGCACTTCTCTGTCGGACGGAATGTCTTTTCCACAACGCCACCGCTCTTGATATTTTTCAACTTTGTTCTTACAAATGCTGCGCCTTTTCCCGGTTTCACATGCTGGAATTCAATAATCTGATAGATATTACCCTCTAACTCAATGGTAATACCATTTCTGAAATCACCTGCTGAAATCATGTAAACTTCCTCCTTCAAATACGTTCCGGTTTTAAACTCTCCGATTTCTCTATTCTATAATAAACACCGCCATATTTCAAGCATTTTTTCTCTGTCAGCCTTTTTCCATGCCTTTTTTCTCTATTTCATGGATCAGATCAATGCGCGTCTGATGTCTGCCGCCTGCAAACTCTGCGTCCAGATACGCCTTCACAATATCCTTCGCCAGCTCGCTTCCAACGATTCTTGCGCCAAACGCGATAATGTTTGCATTATTATGCTCCTTGACAAGGCGCGCCGTCGCCGTATCGGAGCAGACTGCTGCACGCACGCCGCGTACCTTATTTGCCGCGATCGAAATTCCGACGCCCGTTCCGCAGATCAGCACGCCGCAGTCCGCCACGCCCGCGACAACCATATGCCCCGCTTTCTCCCCATACTCAGGATAATCGCAGCTTGCCGTTCCGTCCGTACCGATATTAATGACCTCATGTCCCAGACTTTTTAAATATTCTGCAATCTCAAGCTTTAATGCTGTCGCCGCATGATCATTTCCAATTACAATCTTCATATAGCCTCCATTCTGCAGTCCGGCTGCTCTTTTATCTTCGTTTTTTACAGCTTCTTTGATAGAAAAATAAAACGATTTTTTCCAGATAACGCTTACACACGATCTGGATTTCTTCTTTTGGATGAATCGGCTTGACAAGAATTGAATAAATTCCCGCAAGATTCGCACCGTAAATATCCGTAAAAACCTGATCCCCGATAAATACGGTATTATGCTCGTCCGTCCCCATTTTCTTCATCGCTGCGCGATAATTATCCGGTCTTGGCTTCTTTGCCTTATAAATATAGGCGGAAGCTTGCACCTTGTCATAAAATGATTTCACACGCGGCTCCTTATTGTTGGAAAGCAGTACGCACGAAAAACCAAGCTCCTTTAAACGGGAAAACAGCTCGCAGGCACGCGCATCCGCCGCAGCCCCGTGGGGCACAAGCGTATTGTCAATATCAAAGATAATACCGCGGCAGCCCTTACGATACAGCTTGTCAAAATCAATTTCATAGGTGGACGCCACCCATTCCCTTGGATAGAACCTTTCTAACATCGTATTTCTTCCTTCTGCCTATTTTACAAGACCTGAGATAAGACGGAACTTCTCATGCTCCGCGCTTCTCATCAGCTCAAACAGCAGCGCCTCATAGGTTGTGACCGTCATGCCCTCTGCGCGCGCACGCTCCATTGCGATCTGCTTGTCATGCATCCGTCTTGCACTGATACAGTCCTCCACAAGAATCGGCTGATACCCAGCCTCCAACAGATCAAGTGCGGACTGAAACACGCAGATATGCGCTTCGATTCCGCACAAAAGAATCTGCTTTTTTCCAATCGCCCGCAAATGCTCCCGCACCGCAGCGTCCCCATAAACAGAAAAGCTCTTTTTATCAATTGCTTCTTCTGTTCCTGCTGCCTGTACAATCTCAGGCACTGTCGCTCCAAGTCCCTTGGCATACTGCGTCGTGACAACAACAGGCACCTCCAATATCTGCATTCCCTCTAACAGCTTTACGGATTTTTCCAACAGCTCCCCGCACTCCGCAATCACGGGCATAAACTTTTCCTGATAATCAACTGCCACGCAGCAGACATCCTCCAGCTTCAATCTCATAGCTTTTCGCTCCTTTTTGTGTGTTTTTCAAATAAACGCCGTATTATAAATGGGGAGGCGTTTCCGCTTCCCCGTCTTCGTCAGCTTTCACCCTTATTTATCCAGCATTTTCTTAAGCTCGCTCATAAACGTATTCACATCCTTAAATTCACGGTAAACAGACGCGAAACGTACATAAGCCACCGCCTCCAGATCCTTTAGCTTATCCATCACAAGCTCGCCGATGAGAGAACTAGGGAGCTCCTTCTCCTCACGGTTAAAGATCTCTGTCTCCACCTCGTCAATGAGCTGATTGATCTGATTGACAGAAATGGGGCGTTTATGACATGCCCTAAGTACGCCGCCCTCTATCTTAGAACGGTCATACTGCTCTCTCGTGTTGTCCTTCTTGATCACGATCAGCGGAATCGTCTCTACCTTCTCATAGGTCGTAAAACGTTTGCCGCAGTCATCGCACAATCTGCGGCGGCGGATAGAATTATTATCATCTGCTGGTCTGGAATCTATTACTCTTGTATTCTCACTGCTGCAAAACGGACACTTCATATCCTACCTCCACATAGCAATGCCTCTGTCTCTTGTAGTATATCTGCCCGTCTTTCAAATGTCAACAAGGATTCGCCTTTACTTTATCTTATGGCGGCATTCCTTCTCATCAATATCTACAAGCACAATATCCGGTCCGATTTTTACGATCTTGCACCACGGAATAAAAATCTCAAACTCACGGCATACACATCCAAGCCACTTCGCGGGTCCCGGAACGATCAGCGAACGGATACAGCCATTGCACTCGTCAAATTCAAGATCGCTGACATTTCCAAGACACTTACAATCCGTCACATTGATCACTTCTTTTTGCTGTAATTCACAAAAACGCATATAGCTTCCCACACCTTCTGTTGAGAAAATATATGCATTTTCGCTTTGTTCTATACCATTTACACATTAAAACGGAACAAGATGACGTCTCCGTCCTTTACAACATATTCCTTCCCCTCAAGTCCGACGATCCCTTTCTCCTTTGCCGCAGATAAGCTTCCGCAATCCAGTAAGTCCTGATAATTTACAACCTCCGCGCGGATAAATCCGCGCTCAAAGTCCGAATGGATCTTTCCCGCTGCCTGCGGCGCCTTCGTCCCCTTACGAATCGTCCATGCCCGTGTCTCATCCTCTCCCGCAGTCAGGTAGCTGATGAGTCCAAGCAGACTGTAACTTGCCTTGATCAGCTTTTCAAGACCTGATTCCTGTAAGCCAAGATCCTCCAAAAACATCTGCTTCTCGTCATCGTCAAGCTCTGCGATTTCCTGCTCGATCTGGGCGCAGATGACAAATACCTCGCTGTTTTCTGCCTTTGCAAGCTCCCGCACAGCTGCAACATGATGATTTTTCATACCATCATCTGCCAGATCGTCCTCCGCAACATTTGCCGCATAGATCACGGGCTTTGCCGTCAGCAGGTTATAAGAGTCAAACCACTTCTGCGCATCCTCATCCTCCGGCACCTCAAACGTCTTTGCAAGACCTCCGTTCTCCAAATGCGCCTTAACTGCCTCAAGCAGCTCTAACTCCTTCGCAAGCGTCTTATCCATGCGCGCCTGCTTCGCCACCTTTGCAATGCGGCGCTCTAAAATTTCCACATCTGAGAAAATCAACTCCAGATCGATCGTCTCAATATCTCTTGCCGGGTTCACATTCCCGTCTACATGCACCACATTGGAATCCTCAAAGCAGCGCACCACATGCACGATCGCATCCACCTCGCGGATATTGGCAAGAAATTGGTTTCCAAGTCCCTCTCCCTTGCTCGCCCCTTTAACAAGTCCTGCAATATCCACAAACTCGATCACTGCCGGTGTCACCTTCTTAGAATGGTACATATCTCCAAGCTTCTTTAAACGCTCGTCCGGCACGGCTACGATACCAACGTTTGGGTCGATCGTACAGAACGGATAATTGGCAGACTCTGCCCCCGCCTTCGTGAGCGAATTAAAAAGCGTACTTTTGCCTACGTTTGGCAGACCAACGATACCTAATTTCATTTTTATCTTTACCTGTTCAGAAACCCTTGATTTTACTGGGTTTCTGCCTTTCTCTATATTTTTATTACACCCTTTTTACACACCCTTTTTTCAACTATGGGTGCAGCTGCCTCAAATTGCTGAACAGCTTTTGTAAGGGACTCGTCCGTAACATGGACATATCTGTCCATTGTTATTTTAATACTTGCATGTCCCAATAGTTGCCGTAAAACTTTAGGCTGTACGCCGCGTTCAATCGCGCGTGTCGCATTATTCCAAAATCTTTGAAAACATCTCAGTCTCTTTTCTGGTATCTTTTTCATCATAACAGCTTTTTAGGATTGTGTATGCGCGTTCTGTAAGCGGAATAGTACGGTAACTTTTTTCGTTTTAGGCGGACCGGCACGCCAATATCTCCGGCTGTGCCGATACTCTAAACTCTTATTCACACTCTTTGCCTTTTAAATTTTTCCCATAACGGACACCTTTCACGTTAAAAAAGAGTCCAACGCAAATATAAAGTATATCACAAGGACTCCGTTTTTTCAATCTTAACAGACAAATATTTCAGCTATTGGTTTTGCCGTTTTTTTCAGGACTTTTGGGGATTTCTCCGTTTGTAACTGCACCTTGACTGAGGGGCAGGGGTTTTTATCCCCCTACTCCTTTCGCTTTTATCTATCAGCGCAGAAACACCATGCCTGCCCTCCTACACAGAAAATGAAAGGATTTTGTAGGACAGCCTTGAAATTAAATATGCATGATTTTCAACGCCTCCCTGGATCTGTCGGGTAGTAAGGCTATTCCATTTTTTATGTCTTACGAAGAACCATTTCATGATTGCCGTGTTATATCATTGAAAATGCAGCACAAATTCCAGAAACTAAATTGGAAATGGTATGTATCATCCAGCTTGGGATAATTGAACCATTAGAGTATTTTTCGTTGATATAGCCCATAAACCATGCAATAGCACTTGTGAATGCAATGATTAAAATGGTTTTTATCGCTCCCACAAGAGAAAAAAACATCAAACCATGCAGCAGACCAAATAATAATGCTTGTGTAAAATTTGCTATATGAAATCCTAATTTGTTTGTAAGCCTTTTTAATATAAAACCTCTGAATAAAAGTTCTTCTGGAAATGCGGTATTAAATGTTGCATATATTATTATTGCTGGAATAGCGGCTACTCCAAGTCCTGTAAATTCAGAAGTTGCCGTTTCAATCCCCTTGATTGAATAAAGAGTAAGTACGCCTAAAAGAAAAAATGCAATGGACACTAAAATAATAGCCGCTAAAGTCTTTTTTCCACCTTCAATTTTCTTCAATTCTATCCATTGTTTAAATTTTTGCTGTTTTCCTGCAGTTATAAGCCACCAGATAATTGGAATAATTGCAAACATGATAATTTGCAATATGCTACTTTTAATTTTACTGATCAATAAGTCCACTATGCACCTCCGTAAATAAAAGCTACCGCTCTGATAAACAAGAACCAACAAGTATTATCGTTTTATATACTTGAAATCGCAGCGCAAATCCCAGAAATCAGATCATTGTTCTGTTTTATTGATATTATCAGTTATAGGCGATTGATATTCTAAAATATCGCCTGGCTGACAATCTAATGCTTCACAAATTGCCTCTAATGTAGAAAAACGGATGGCACTTACCTTTCCTGTTTTTATTTTTGACAAATTGACATTGGCTATTCCAACCTTCTCAGACAATGTATTTAGAGACATTTTTCTATCAGCCATAACCCTATCCAATCTTAATATAATCGGCATAATATCCCTCCTGTTTGTATTTACAATGTTTCATCTGATAACTGTTGCAATGCCTCTCCATATTTAAAGATATAACTAAACAAACGAAGAATAAAGAACCAAACAATAAAGCTGCCATCGCTTACAAGTGATATAGAGCACGCTTTAACTCTGTCTGCATTAAACAGAGATGGTATATCAACAGCATCATAGAACGCAAGATTTGTAGTGATCTTAAGAATAATTTCTATGATACCAAATATCAAAACAACATACGCAAGTTTTTTCAATGCACTGCTTATAGCCGCACTAAAGGGTTTTCCTTGTGACATTGGTTTAAACATCGTCAGCAGTATTCTGATCGTATAGCAAGATAACACTCCGAAAAGTGCAATATTTGCAAATGTAATACATAATAACGGGGTAAACTGGTTTAATGAATACTCTTGATCCAAGAGCAATGAATAATTGCCAAGGATGACAGAAACTCCATCAAATGTTATCGTATCACCTTTGAAAAAAAGCACAACAACAATGGCTATTAAAGATGCAACACTTATTGCAGCAGCCACCCAGAAAAGAACTTTGAGAACTGCACAAATGGTTTTGGATGTTTTGATGATCTTATCCATGGCTATTACCTCCCTCAGTTGATATGACCTTATTATATACTTCAAAAAATATGTTTATCATTAAAAAAT
>URJS01000003.1 GCA_900548205.1 uncultured Roseburia sp.
CTAACCCCTCATGAATGAGGGGCAGGGGAGTTGAATAGGCGAAGACTATTTTTTATGACATAGGAAATTGCTCTGCAATCCTATGTCATAAAAGCACACTTTTGTTTACAGGGCGGATTTGTTCCATGAAAAAATACTGCAGCAGATAGGAAATCAGGGCATGATCGTTTGCAGTTGATTAAAAAACTGTATATTTTTAGAAAAAGCGGAAAAATCATTGCATACTATAAAAATTGTGATAAAATAGAAAATATACATAGAATTTACAGAAAATAGTGAGGGATAGGAGTAAGAATTATGGAAAACAAAAGAAAAGGGGTTTCATTTATCCATTCAATTTCGTTAAAGGTAGCGCTTTTGTCGATCGGAATTGTGATTTTATCAATCATTGGAAGTATTTCCAGTACCAATATCAAAATGGAACGCATTATGGATCAGGTTTACAGTTCTTACATACTTAGCATGGCAGAAATGGAGGCAGTCGTTGTCAATAATCTTCCTGAGTGGGCAGATGAAGAGCTGTATCGGAATGTGCTGGGAGAAATAAAAATGGAGGGAATTGAATCTGCTTATGCCTATCTGGTGGCAGAGGACGGCACGATGCTGTATCATCCGTCGGCGGATAAGATTGGGGAGCCGGTAGAAAATGAACAGGTGTTGAATGTGGTTGCAATGCTAAAGAGCGGACAGATGCCGGAAAATGATGTAGTTTTGTATGATTATCACGGCAGTATGAAATATGCGGCATATGCGATGACTGCGGATCGGCAGATCGTGGTAGTATCGGCAGATTATGATGAGGTAACGGCGCCGGTGAAGGACCTGATCTTAAGCATGGTGCTGACAGCGTTATCGAGTCTGGTGCTTTGTGCGATCATCGGATATTTGGTAAGCGGATTTATCTGCAAGCCGATCAAGAAGCTGACAGAAATCATCGATCGTACGGCAGAGCTTGATTTCCGCCCGAACGAGTATACGGCAAAGCTCATTCGCCGTAAGGATGAGACGGGGGAAATGGCGCGCGCGGTAGAGACAATGCAGCAGAATTTAAGAAATATAGTTGTAGAGGTACAGGAGGCAGGCAATCAGATCACTTCAAATATCGACGGGCTTCATCAGATGACAACGACGGTTGACAGCATGTGCGCGGATAATTCCGCAACCAGTCAGGAGCTTGCTGCAGGTATGGAGGAGACTGCCGCAACAACGGAGACGATCAATGAAAATGTGAGCACGATCAAGAAGGGCGCAGAGGATATCAATGCAATGGCAGAGGATGGTGCAAGAACCTCCGAGGAGGTTATGGAGCGTGCCATAGACCTGCGGGAGCGGACGATGGATGCGAGCGCAAAGACAATGGATATGTATAATAACGTAAAGGTTCGGGCGGAGCAGGCGATTGAAGGCTCAAAGGCGGTAGAAAAGATCAATGAATTGAGCGGTACGATCATGGAGATTTCTTCGCAGACAGGGCTTCTTGCCCTAAATGCGTCGATTGAGGCGGCGAGAGCCGGAGAGGCAGGACGCGGCTTTGCCGTTGTCGCAACGGAGATTGGAAGCCTTGCCGATCAGACGTCTAAGGCGATTGCCGACATCGGAAGTATCGTCAAGGAGGTCAATGTAGCTGTTTCCAATATGGCGGCGTGCTTGGAGGATACGAAGGGCTTTCTGGAAAATACAGTGCTGACAGAGTACAAGGGCTTCGAGGAGGTCAGCGAGCAGTACAAGGAGGATGCAGATGTATTTAAAACAAGTATGGAAGCCGTGAAGGAGGCAATGGGAGGTCTGGCGGAATCGATCGAGACGATCGCGTCGGCGCTGGACGGCATCAACGACACAGTTGGAGAATCGGCGCTTGGCGTGACGGATATTGCGGCAAAGACAAGCAATATGGTGGAAAAGACGGGCACCACACAGGAGATGGTGACGCAGTGCTATGAGTGCATCGAGGATTTGAGAAGGATCGTAGCGCGCTTTGTATTAGAATAACGCGAGGATTGATCAGGAGCAGCAGACAGGCAGATGATGAGCGGGAGCTTTTCATCTGCCTGTTTTTATGTACAAAAAATTGTCCGGCGTCGCGCAGCGTCGGAGAGAAAAGCTTTGGCATGCGTGTTAGCAGAAAGCCTTTCGCGGCAGACAAAACAAGCCGTTGTTTCTGCTCGCATAAATAAAAGCACGTCCTCATAGAATGTTTTAGCAGGCGGAAACGCCGCGCAGACAGAAGGGATAGGAGAACGTGGCATGGAAGAAAAGCACTGGAGTAAGCGGGAGCGCGGGAAAAATGTATTGGAGGACGAGAAGAAGGAGTCAAGACTGGAGGATTTTTTGGCACAGCTGAATGATCCCTTGATCTTTATTCTTTTTTTTGCAGCGGGAGTATCTCTGCTGCTACGGGAATATGGCGATATGGTAATCATTCTTGCCGTGGTGTTGGTCAATGCGGTGATTGGCGTCGTACAGGAGGGGCGGGCGAAAAAGGCCTTGGCGGCGCTCAAGGAAATGACAAGTCCGCATGCGCGTATCAGGGAGGGCAGGCACAGCAGGGAAATACCCGCGGCGGATCTGCTTCCCGGAGATGTGGTGGTGCTGGAGGCAGGGGTTCAGGTGCCGGCAGACCTGCGTCTGACGGAGGCGATTCAGCTAAAAATCGAGGAGTCGGCGCTGACCGGAGAGTCGGTGCCCGTTACAAAAAATACAAAGGACAAAAATATCGCCTACATGTCAACGAACGTCACCTATGGCAGGGGGGAAGGCATTGTCACTGCGATTGGTATGGACACGGAAATCGGCAAAATTGCGCGTATGCTAAAGGAGACAAAAACAGAATTAACGCCTCTGCAAAGGCGGCTGGCAGATTTAGGAAAGATCCTGGGTACAGTTTCCGTTTTTTTGTGTATCCTTCTATTTGTTCTTGCGGTGCTCCAAAAAAGGGATATTGGTGAAATGCTTATAACGGCGATTTCCCTTGCGGTTGCGGCAGTTCCCGAAGGGCTTCCTGCGATCGTGACTATGGTGCTGGCGCTTAGCGTTTCCAGAATGGTGAAGGTACATACGATTGTAAAGAGGCTTCCGAGTGTGGAGACACTTGGCTGTGTGAGTGTTGTCTGTTCCGATAAGACGGGAACACTTACGCAGAACCGTATGACTGTGACAAGGTGCCATACAGGGGATGGAACGCTTGCGGCAGAAGCGCTTGATCCGGAGAGATACCGCCTGTTTTTAAACGGTTTTGTGCTGTGCAATGATGCTGTATTGGGGGAGGGGGAGCGCAGGGGAGACCCGACGGAGCTGGCGCTTTTGGATATGGCGTCACGGTGCGGAATTTTTAAGGAGCAGCTGGAGGAGAAGCTGCCTCGCATCGGCGAACTGGCATTTGATTCAGAGCGCAAGATGATGTCCACGAGGCACCGTGGAGCAAAGGAGCAGGTATCTTATACAAAGGGATCGCCGGATGAGATCATGGAGCGGTGTCAGGCGATTTTGGTGAAGGGGGAGAAAAAGCCCCTGACGTCTTCTGTGAAAAAACAGCTGAAGGGCGCGTTGGAGGAGATGACGGGAAAGGGACTGCGTGTGCTTGCGCTTGGGATGCGCGAAAATGTGACGTCTCTTGAGGAGAGTGGATTAACCTTTCTTGGTTTTGCGGGAATGCAGGATCCAATCCGACCGGAGGCGGCGCAGGCGGTCCGGGAATTTGCGCAGGCGCAGGTAACGACCGTCATGATCACCGGAGACCGCACCGATACGGCGTTTGCGATTGCAAAGGAGCTGGGCATTGCGTCACAGCCGTCTGAATGCCTTTCGGGGGAGGAGGTGGAGCGGATGGATGACGAGACACTTGCACGTCATATGCGTAACACGCGTGTGTTTGCACATGTATCGCCGGAGCATAAGGTGCGTATCGTGTCTGCCTGTAAAAAAAATGGCGCGATTACCGCGATGACCGGTGACGGGGTCAATGATGCGCCGTCGCTTAAGGCGGCGGATGTGGGTATTGCGATGGGGATGGCGGGAACCGATGTCGCCAAAAACGCTGCGGATATTGTCTTGGCGGACGATAATTTTGCGACGATCGCAAAAGCGATCGCACAGGGGCGGTGCATTTATGAGAACATAAGAAAATCCGTTATTTTTTTGCTGTCATCAAATTTCGGAGAAATTATCACGATGCTCGCCGCGATGCTGCTTGGGCTTTCCTCTCCGCTCAAATCAAGCCACATTCTATGGATCAATCTGATCACGGATTCCCTGCCGGCGTTAGCGCTCGGAATTGATGTGGAGGAAAATAAAAGCTATATGGACCGCCCGCCGCGCCATAAGGATGAAAGCCTGTTTGCCAATGGCGGCTGGAGCTGTACCTGTTTTTACGGTGTGCTGATCGGGGGAATCAGTCTGCTGGCATTTTTGCAGCTGCCTGCTGCCATGCTGCTTGCCAACGGAGAAGCACTGACGCTTGCGGGGGTGCGCAGGCTTCTGCTTGACCCGGAGCTTTTGAGCCGCTGTCAAACCTATGCATTTACTGTGCTTGGTATGGCACAGCTTTTTCATGCAATCGGTATGCGCGATGTGGAGACGTCCTTATTTTGTATCAATCATCTGGAAAATAAGCTGATGATATTGGCGGCTGCAATCGGAATGGGACTGCAGCTTGTAGTGACCGAGGTTCCTTATTTTATCAGCCTGTTTGGCACCTGCAGACTTTCTGTTCTGGAGTGGGTCAAACTTTTGGTGCTTGCTGCGGTTCCGCTTGCCGCGCATGAACTTTTGGTATTTTTTTCAAAAATTTCAAAATAGCAGTTGACAATGGACGCCGGATTCGTTATACTTCTAAACAATCTGAATAAGGCTTGCTGAGAGGGAGTAATAAAAATGCAGCGTCAACATTCGCGGTCTGTTTTGGACCTGGCGGTGCATACCGGAAGCTCTGTGGATGGTTATGAGACTTTTAGCGTGTGACAGGTGCAGCGATACCTGTATGGCACGCGAGAGGTCTCTTTTTTTATGACATAGGAGATTGCTCTGCAATCCTATGTCATAAAAACACACTTCGTGTGAGGATGCGCACTCGCATGAGAGGAAGTATTGCTTCGCAATCATGCTCGGCGCGGCAAAAGTGTGCTTCCTTTGCAGTTTATTACAACGCGAGAGTGTGCGAAGCACACTTTTGTTCCTAACACTAGGGATAGAATTTACGATAATCAGAGGAGATGCTTTATGAATTTAAGGAAGGCATTGAAGGGAAATAAAGGGCAGCGAAAAAAACGGACGGCAATGCTGCTGTTGCTTGCGCTTGGAATTGGCTGCGCCAGACCGATTGCCGCGGATGTGATCGGAGATGCGCAGAAGGAAAAGGAAAATGCACAGGCGAATCTGAATGAGATCAACCGACAGATCCAAGGCATTCAGGCGGCGCAAAACAGTCTGCAGGCGGAGATGGCAGGCTATGATGAACAGTTGATGGTCGTTTTGACGGATATGGAGCTGCTGCAAAGCGATATGGAGCTGCAGGCGCAGGAGATCGCGCAGGCGAATGCCGATCTTGAAAATGCAACGCTTGAAAAAGAGAAGCAGTATGAAGCGATGAAGGTGCGCATCCGGTATATGTATGAGAACGGTGAGGCGTCCTTGCTGGAAGCGCTTGCCAATGCGGACGGAATGAGTGATTTTTTAAACCGTGCGGAATATGTTTCTGATGTATATGAATATGACAGAAGGCTGCTGACGACGTATGAGGATGTGGTTCGTCAGGTGGAGGAGCTGACTGTGCAGCTGGCGGATGAGATGGCGGAGATGGAGATGATGAAGGTATATTATCAGGAGGAGCAGGCGTCTCTGGAGCAGATCATTGCGCAGAAGCGTGCGCAGATGGAGAACTTTGACAGTCAGCTGTCAAATGCCCAGGTGCTGGCACAGCAGTATGCACAGACGATCAAGCAGCAGAATCAGATTATCGCAAAGGAGAAGGAAAAGGCGGCGAAGCAGGCAGCTGAGAATGCAAATAAGAAGCCAAATAACGGCGGACAGAATACGCCCGGAAACACAGGAGGGGAGACCCCGCCCCAGAATACGGGCGGGAGCTCCTCCACCGGGCTGACGGACGGAAATCTAAATCCCGGCTATGTGACCGGAGTAAGTGGCAATGACGTTGTCGCATATGCAAGCCAGTTTCTGGGCAATCCATATGTGCTTGGGGGCACAAGTCTGACAAACGGAACAGACTGCTCCTATTTTACAATGGCAGTTTACCAGAAGTTTGGGATCTCGATCCCGCGTACTTCATATGGGCAGAGAACCTGCGGACAGGCAGTCAGCTATGAAAATGCAAGGCCCGGTGACTTGATCTGCTATGCGGGTCATGTTGCGATCTATGTCGGGGATGGGCGTATTATCCACGCCTCCAATCCGCGGACAGGAATCTGTTACGGAAATGCAACCTATCGCACCATCGTGGCGGTGCGCCGTGTGCTCTAGAAGATAGGCGGATGGGAAATTGTATTTTTGGATCGTGCGTGGTATAATTTGTGGAAGAATCAGGTCAAACAGGAGTAAAGGAGGATGTAATATGCAGTTAAAACAGTTGCAGGATGATATGATCGCCGCAATGAAGGCGAGAGATAAGGTGCGAAAGGATGCGCTTTCCGTGCTCGTATCGGCGGTGAAGAAGTGTGCGATCGACGAGGGCTGCAGGGAGGATGTGCCGGAGTCATTGACAGACAGCGTGATATTAAAGGAGATCAAGTCTGTTAAGGAACAGCTTGAAACCTGTCCGAAGGATCGGGAGGAGCTGCGGGCAGAGTATCAGGCGCGTTATGATATTTTTATGGAATATGCGCCAAGGATGATGTCTGCGGAGGAGGTAGAGCAGTTTATTACCGAGAATTTTGCAGAGGTGCTTGCCGGCGGGAATCAGGGGCTCGTCATGAAAAGCGTTATGCCGCAGCTGAAGGGAAAAGCGGAGGGCAGCGTCATCAATGCAGTTGTTAAAAAGCTGTGCGGAGCGTCATGAAGCAGAAGCTAAAGATCACGGCGGTGATGCTGCTGATCGTGCTGGTTCTTGGTATTTTTTCTGTTGCAGAGTATGAAAGACGGAGGGAGCTTGTCTTTGCCGAGGCGTTGGATGAGGTCATCCTTACGGTAGATCAAAGGGAGCTTAAGCTTTCCGAGCTTGCGTTTTATGTTGCCTATCAGGAGCAGCAGATCGAGGCGGCGGCACGTATCTATAATCCCGATAATACGAATGAATACTGGAGCCTGCACGGGAATCGTATGTTTTTGCGGGACGAGGGAAAGCAGGCAGTGTTAGATATGGCAGTGCACGATGAGATTTTTTATCAGATGGCAGCTGCAGAGGGATTGGAGCTGACGCCGCAGGAGGAGGAGCATATCGCAAACGACAGATATGATTTCTGGAGCGATCTGGGTAAGGAGGAGCGCGCGGCGCTTGGGATTTCAGAGGAGGAGCTGCTTTGGAGCATGCGAAAGATCGCACTCGCAGAAAAGCAGCAGCAGCTTTTGGCAGAGATAAAGCAATGCAGCTTTGAGGAATATTCGCTTGGCGGGCAGGCGTATGAGCGGCTGCTTTGGGAGCACGAATATACAGTTGCAGAGGATATTTGGCAGCGGGTTCCGTTCGGCTCCGTCACGGTGGACCATTAGACGGGCAGAAAAATAAAAGAAAAGAAGCGGGAAAATGGCAGCAAAAATAAATCGAAATGCTCCCTGCTGGTGCGGGAGCGGCAAAAAATATAAGGTGTGTCATCAGAGCTTTGATGAAAGAATCGCGTTTGCGGCAGCAAAAGGACAGATTGTGCCGCCGCGTGAGATCATTAAAAATGAGAAACAGATTGCCGGGATTCGGGAGAGCTGCAAGATCAATATTGCGGTCCTTGACGAGATAGAGGAGAAGATCCATCCGGGGATGGACACGGCGCAGATCGATCAGATCGTATATGAATTGACGACAAAGCTTGGCGGTGTGCCGGCGCCCCTGCATTATCAGGGGTATCCCTATAGTGTGTGCACCTCTGTCAACGATCAGGTTTGTCACGGGTTTCCCTCAAAAGAGGTTATTTTGAGGGAGGGGGATATTATCAACGTGGATGTCTCCACGATTTTGAACGGATATTTTTCGGATTCCTCCCGTATGTTTTGTATCGGGGAGGTCAGCCCCGAAAAAAAGCGGCTCGTTCAGGTGACGAAGGAATGTGTGGAGCGTGGCTTAAAAGAGGTAAAGCCGTGGGGCAATCTCGGAGATATGGGGCAGGCGGTCCATGACCATGCGTTTGCAAACGGCTATACGGTTGTGCGAGAGATTGGCGGGCATGGCGTGGGTCTTGCATTCCACGAGCAGCCGTGGGTTGGCTATAACAGCAAAAGAGGCGAGGAAATGCTTATGGCGCCAGGTATGATCTTTACGATAGAGCCGATGGTCAATATGGGCGGCGCGGATATTTTTATAGATGATAAGAATGAGTGGGAAGTATACACGAAAGACGGGATGCCGTCTGCACAGTGGGAAATTATGGTTCTTGTGACAGAGGAGGGACATGAGGTTCTCTGCTGGTAGGAACAAATTGCGGCGGACTGCTTTGGTCCGCCGCTCTTTGCATTGGCAAAAAGGAGGGAGCAGTGAATGGAAAAAGGCTTAAGGGAAGTGCTGACAGAGGAGTTTTCTTTTTGGGAAAAGCTAAGCGATACAGAGCGTGAGAAGCTTTTGGCGGGCACGACACGCAAGGAGTATGAAAAGGGCGGCATGGTGCATTCTGCCAGTGAAAAATGTCTGGGACTGATCCTGGTGGAGCAGGGAAGGCTGCGGGTATATGTGGAATCGGAGGAGGGACGGGACGTCACCCTATACCGGTTAGAGCCGGGAGACATCTGTACCCTGTCGGCGTCCTGCTTTATGAATGAGATCACGTTTGAGGTCATGATCGAGGCGGAGACGGACAGCCGGATCGTGCTGATCAATCCGTCTGTCTTTCAGCGGATTACGGCGGAAAATATTTATGCAGAAAATTATCTGTACAAACAGACCGCCGCGCATTTTTCTGATGTGATGTGGGCGATGCAGCAGATTTTGTTTTTAAGCTTCGATAAGCGTCTGGCAATGTTTCTGCTGGATGAGACTGCAAAAACAGGAGAGCTTACGCTTGCCATGACGCATGAGCAGATTGCAAAATATATCGGAAGCGCGAGAGAGGTTGTCTCGCGGATGCTTAAGTATTTTGAGGCGGAGGGCTATGTAAAGCTTTCGCGCGGAAGGATCACGGTGACAGATACAGACGGTCTGGAGACGCTGATCTGACAGTTTTTTACTTACTTTTTTAGAAGAATGGAGGGTTTATGGAGGGAAGGATTTCAGGAAGAACACAGGTCTTTGCGCTGCTTGGTTCACCGGTCAGCCATTCCGGCTCTCCGGCGATGTATAATTACAGCTTTGAGCGTCTTGGAATTGACGCCGTTTATGTGGCGTTTGATATTCCGCTTGCCAAAACGAGGGAGGCGATGGAGGCGGTGCGGACGCTTCCGCTGCGCGGGTGCAACGTGACAATGCCCTGCAAAACAGAGGTGGTGCAATATCTTGACGAGTTTTCGGCGGCGGCGCGGCTAAGCGGTGCGGTAAATACGATCGTCAATGAAAACGGCCGGCTAAAGGGTTACATGACGGACGGAGAGGGCTTCGTCCGCAGCCTGCAGGAGCATGGCGTTTCGGTTGCCGGAAAAAAGCTTGTGATCGCAGGAAGCGGCGGCGCGGCAACGGCGATCCAGGTACAGTGCGCGCTGGACGGTGCAAGGGAGCTTGTGATTTTTAACCGGACGGCAGAAAAAGCAAGGAGGATCGCGGAGCGGATCTGCTCTGAGATTCCTGCGTGCAGGATCAGGGTCTGCGCGCTGGAGGATCAGCGTCTGCTGGCAGAGGAAATGCGCACGGCGGATATTTTTGTCAACGGAACGAGCGTTGGAATGGCGCCGGAGACGGAGAAAAGCGTGGTGGAGGATGCGAAGGCCCTCCGGCAGGGGCTTGTTGTGGCAGATATTGTATATCATCCGAGAGAGACGAGATTGCTGCGCGAGGCGCGGGCGGCGGGCTGTGTCTGCATCGGTGGGGCGGGAATGCTGCTGTGGCAGGGAGCGGCTGCATTTTCACTTTATACGGGGCAGGAAATGCCGGTCGCGGAGGTAAGAGAACGCTTTTTTAATTCATAGAATGCTTTTGTCGGGATGAAAAGGTCCCAAAGAGTGTGCGGGAGAAGAACGCAGACTGCGGAAATAAGTATGCGCTGGATTTTTGCAGGAGAGAGGAAGATGGCGATGGATAATATTTATCTGACCGGATTTATGGGAACAGGAAAAAGTACGATCGCAGGATTGCTGGCAAAGGAGCTCGGTATCCTGTGCATGGATTTGGATGCCCAGCTTGAGCGGGAGCAGAAAAAAAAGATTTCAGAGCTGTTTGACGCTTATGGGGAGGCGTATTTCAGGGAGCTGGAGACGGCGCTTTTGAAGCGTCTGGAGCTTAGGGAGCGTCTTGTCGTATCGTGCGGGGGAGGCGTTGTTTTAAGGGAGGAAAATATAGCCTCCATGCGGCGGGGAGGTAAGATCGTTCTCTTGACGGCAGAGCCGGAAACTGTATGGGCGCGTGTGCGGGGGAGGCAGAGCCGTCCGCTGCTTAGGGGCTGTCAGGGAGCTTTTGACATAGAAAAATTGATGGAGCAGCGCAGGGCGCGCTATGAGGCTGCGGCGGATGTTTCCATAAAGACGGACGGGAAAACGCCGCGCGAGCTTTGCGGGGAAATACTGGCTTGGGCTTGCGGCGGGAAGCAGATGTGAGGGCAGACGATGAATTTTGATTTTTTGAAGGAATGTCAGAGCGGGACAGAGGAGCTTGGCGGGCTGCTTGACGCGGTGCGGCAGGATCTGGAGGCGGCGGAGCAATGCTATTTTCGGTCTCCGCGTGAGAGCGGGATTTTTTTGCGCAGGGCGGCAGAGAAGGTCTGTGCGATCTACAATGTTTACTATGAGCTTGGATTTCCTGCGGAAACGCCGTTGGAGGGATTTCTCTGTTATACAGGTGAGGAAACGCACAATGTAGCAGTAAGCCGCTTTTTGAGCGCGGTCAGAAAGGAACAGAGAGACCGCCTGAACAAGCTGCGCGTGCTGGGAGACGATTGTATCGGCGGTGAGGCGGCGCCGGACCGGGGAATGACGCTTCCTGACCGGATGGCGCAGAATGCGCGGCGTATGATGGAGACGGTCATGGAGGTCTTAAAGGAGCTGTGCCAAAGAGTTTATAAGCGGGAGGCTGCGGCAGACATCTTTTTTTCTGAGGAGCGGATCCCGGGCGGTGACAAGGGACATGTCAAAACAGAAGATAAGCAGGAGCGGCAGGGGATTTTCGGGTTTTTGCGCGGCAGTATTTTCTCAAGAAAAAATTAAGAAAATGTTTCTGGTATCTGTGGGAGAAGCATGCTAGGATAAACAGGAAATAAGAGGGTGTGCACAGGTCTTTGGGGAGAGACGCAAAGGAATGCACAAATTATTAAAAACAGGCGCGGATTATCTTTTCCCGCCGCGCTGCCCGGTCTGCGACAGTGTGATCCTGCCGGATGAAGAACTTTGTAGGGGATGTGAAAAGGAGCTTTTGCCGGTTTTAGAGCCTGTCTGCGCAAGCTGCGGAAAGCCCGTCGGCGATGAAAGACAGGAGTATTGCGGCGACTGTGCGGCAAAAAGACACAGCTTTTGTCAGGGAAAGGCAGTGTTTGTATACCGCGGAGCGATCAGGCAGTCTATGTATCGCTTTAAGTATGCCAACCGGAGAGAGTACGCGCAGTTTTACGCGCGGTATGCCGTCCGGCTGTATGGAGCGTGGCTTGGGAGAAAGCAGGTGGAGGTCATCGTACCAATCCCGATGTACCGCAAGAAGCAAAAAAAGCGCGGCTACAATCAGGCGGAGGTCTTTGCGCGTGCACTGGGGCGTGAGACGGGACTTCCGGTGGAAGGGCGGCTTCTTGTGCGAAACAGGGACACTGTGCCGCAGAAGGAGTTAAATGACAGGCAGCGCAGACAGAATTTAAAAAATGCTTTTCAATTAGTACCGGATATAGTAAAATATAGGAAGATATTACTGGTAGATGATATTTATACGACAGGGAGCACAATGGATGAGGCGGCAAAGACGCTGCTTGCTGCCGGCGCAGAACAGGTTTATTACATCTGTGTGAGCATTGGAGCGGGATTCTGACGGATAGATGGGAGGTCTGGAGATGGATGTAAGAAATTGTAAGGTATGCGGACGGTTATTTAATTATATCGGAGGAGCGCCGTATTGTCAGTCATGCAGGAACATATTGGAGGAGAAGTTTCAGGAGGTAAAGACCTATCTGAATAGAAGGCCTCACGCAACGATCGGAGAGGTTTCCGAGGAACTTGACGTTTCTGCCAAGCAGATTAAGGAGTGGATCCGGGAGGAGCGGCTTTCCTTAACGACTGCGGGTGCGGACGGGATTGTCTGCGAGCAGTGCAGAACACCGATCTGCACCGGAAAATATTGTGATAAATGTAAAGCCAGCATGGCGAATACGCTGGCTGGCGCTCTTGCTAAGCCAAAGGCGCCTGAGGATTCGCAGCGGGAGTATGACGGGAATCGTATGCGGTTCCTATAAGGAAGAAAGACAGAGTCTGCGGCGTTGGGTTCTGTCTTTTTTACTTTTTCTTTGAAACTGAAGCACATTATGATATAATGAACTATAAGAATGCGTAATTGCGTGCAAATTTCAGGAAAGAGGATGCGTGGTTGCGGGAATCAGAAAGGATAAGACTGCTGTATGATAAATGAAGAACGTTTACAGCATATGATCAGGCTGTCGCAGTTTGATGAAAATGACGGCAAGAGCTGTAAGCCGATGACTCAGTATGCAAGGAAGGATTATGTGGCGCTGCAGATGCTTATCAGCTTTGTCACGGGAACGCTCAGCTATGCGCTGCTGTTTGGTTTATGGGCGCTGCAGTCGGTCGATGAATTGTTTGCGTGGATCAACACGATGGAGATCCAGACGCTTGTGATGATTTTTGTATTGACTTATCTGGCATTTTTAGTATTCTACCTGGGAGTGACCTATATTGTATTTCATGTCAAATATACGGAAGGGCGAAAGAAGGTCAAGAAGTATTATGCAAGCTTAAAGAAGGTCAATCAGATGTACGAGAGGGAAGATCGGCTGCGGATGGATCGTGCAGAATGGGAATAGGCAGGAGGAGATTATGACAGCCATATTGGAACTAAAAGAGAAGCTGGTGCGCTTTTACGGGAAGAACGAGGCGTACCTTTTGCCGGTGATAAGATTTATCCTGGCATTTGTTGTATTTTTGATGATCAATCTGAATATCGGATATATGGAGCGTATCAGCAGTATACCGGTGGCGCTCATTCTGGCGCTGCTGTGTTCAATTCTTCCGGTACGGATGACGATGCTGATCGCTACGGTGGTGATTCTGCTTGATATGTACGCGCTGTCCTTGGAGGTGTGTCTTGTAACATTTCTTTTGTTTGCGCTGATCTATCTGCTTTATTTCCGCTTTGCACCAAAGTACGGCTACGATGTCCTTTTGTCGGCGGTCTGCTGCAGGCTTTCCATTCCGTATGTGATGCCGCTTGGTATGGGATTGCTTCGTGAGGTGTATGCGGTATTTGCGCTGATCTGCGGAAATGTTGTATATTTTTTCCTCGACGGAGTCAAGAATAATGCAAAGGTCATCAGCGGAGCGATTGATATGGAGGGCGAGGATACGTCGATGTTTTCCGTTGCGCTCAATCAGCTCATCGGCAACAAGGAGATGTATCTGGTCTGCGGTGTGATGATCGCAACGCTGCTGATCGTCTATGTGATCCGCAGGATGTCGATCGAGAATGCATGGCGTGTGGCGATCATTTCAGGCGCGCTGTTTGAGGCAGCGGCCCTGACTGCAGGATATATGCTGCTTGGAATTTCCGGAAAACTGGTCGGCGTTTTGGTTGGCACGGTCATTTCTGCTCTGATCGCTCTGCTGCTGCAGTTTGTATTCTTCAATCTGGATTATTCCAGAACGGAGCGTATGCAATTTGAGGATGACGAATATTACTATTATGTCAAGGCTGTGCCGAAGGTGTTTATTTCGGGAACGGATAAGCAGGTAAAGCGCTTCGGCGGAAGAAATGAGGGCAGGGAGCGCATGGCAAAGAGGCAGTTTGCAAAAGAGATGGATATTGATGAGGATTTATTAGACTAATTTTAAGGAAGTGACGACGTGCAGAACATGTTAGCGACATTAGACGCCTTTTGGAATAAGGTATCTGTGTACATGAATTTGCCAAAAATAACGACCACGGATATTGTGGAAATTATCATAATAGCATTTTTATTTTACTATATGCTTCTGTGGATCAAGAATACGAGGGCATGGGTGCTGCTGCGGGGGTTGATGGTGATCCTGCTGTTTGTGCTGCTTGCTGCAGTTTTCCAGATGAATACGATCATCTGGATCGCCAAGAATACCCTCAATATTCTTTTGATCGCCCTTGTCATTATTTTCCAGCCGGAAATGCGCAAGGCGCTTGAGAATCTGGGGCGTAAGAATATTCTCGCGTCCTTGCTTCCGTTTGATTTTTCAAAAGGGGAGACTGCGAAGTTTTCCGATCGCACGATCACGGAGATGGCGAAGGCGTGCTATGAGATGGGAAAGGTCAAGACCGGAGCGCTGATCGTCGTTGAGGACAATATCGTCCTGTCGGAGTATGAAAGGACAGGGATCGCGGTGGACGGAGTGGTGAGCAGTCAGCTTCTGATCAATATTTTTGAGAAGAATACGCCGCTGCACGACGGCGCGGTTATTGTGCGGGGCGACCGTATCGTTGCGGCAACCTGTTATCTGCCGCTGACAGATTCGCTGACGATCAGCAAGGATCTGGGTACAAGACACCGTGCGGCGGTCGGTATCAGTGAGGTGAGTGATTCGCTGACGATCGTTGTGTCCGAGGAGACGGGAAGAGTGTCGATCGCCTTAGGCGGAGAGCTTTACCGGAATGTAGATGCAGACTTTTTAAAGAATAAGCTTGCATATTTGCAGCACCGCAAGCAGCAGGCTTCTAAAATTGAATTATTGAAAAGGAGGCTGAAGCATGTTAAAGAAGCTCGGTAAAAGAATCACAAACAATTTTGGCCTCAAGCTGCTGGCGGCTCTGTTTGCGATTGTGCTATGGGTTGCGGTGATCAATATTGATGATCCTACGATCATACTTCCTTTTACGACGAGCGTCACTGCGGAGAACACAAGCTATCTGACAGCGCAGAATAAATATTTTGAGGTGCTGGACGGGAAGAATACCGTGACTTTTAATGCGTCCGCAGAGCGCAGTATTCTGACGGAAATGTCGAACTCTGATTTTTCGGCGACTGCCGATATGGAAAAGATTGAATATAATGAAGATACAGGGAATTACCGCGTGCCGGTCACGATCACACCGAAGCGGTATAATAATAAGGTGACGGTGACGTCTAAGCAGCTTTATCTGGAGGTTTCGCTTGAGGATTTGGGAACGAGCCAGAAGGTGATCACACCGGTGACAAAGGGCACGGTGGCAGATGGCTGCGCGCTCGGTACGCTTGAGATCGTAGGTTCCAATCTGCTGAAGGTTTCAGGACCCGCCTCTATCATCAGCCAGATCGATACGGCGGTAGCTGCGATCAATGTGGACGGTGTTTCGACGGATGTGACAGACAGCGTAGTTCCGGTGCTCTATGATGCGGAGGGGAACGTGATCGATACGACAAGGCTGAAGCTGAGCCTTAGTACCGTCACGGTATCGGCGCAGGTTTTGAGCACAAAGGATGTGGCGCTTAGCTTTGAGACGATGGGAAAACCGGCAGACGGTTATATGCTTACGGGAATCGAGTATCCGCTCGAGACGGTGCGCATCAAGGGAGAGAGCGCGATACTCAACACAGTAAACAAGATTTCAATTCCGAAGGAGGTCTTAGAGGTAACGGATATTACAGAGGACCTTGTGCGGACGGTGGATATCACTTCTTATCTGCCGGAGGGAACGGCGCTTGTGCTTGCGTCTGATGCAAAGGTAGAGGTTACGGTAAAGGTGGAGCCGGTGGTAAAAGAGATCTTTGAGGTGCCGACTGCCAATCTGTCTGTGAATAACTTAAGAGAGGGATACCGTCTTGAATTTGAGGAGGATGTCGTTCCGGTTGAGATCAGCGGTCCTCTAAGCATCATTTCTGATCTTGAGGCGAAGGATATTAAGGGGACGGTAAATGCAAACGGAACAGGCGCGGGAAGACATCAGATGACGGTTGATCTGACGCTGGAAAAGTATTGCTGGCTGACGGAGACGATCAAGGTGCCGGCGCAGATCACCGGAAATGACGGAACAAATGCAGAGGAAACGCCGCAGAACCACCAGGGAGCACAAGGTGGCGAAGCAGGAGCGGGGCGTGACGTAGCTGCGCCGACGGAGACGGCAAATGATTCTGCGGCAGGAACGACGGCGATGTAAAATAAAAACCGGATAGGATGGAGGAAAAATAAATGGCTAGAATGTTTGGTACAGACGGAGTACGCGGAGTGGCAGGCTCTGAGCTTACGATAGAACTTGCGACAAAGCTTGGGCAGGCAGGCGCTTATGTGCTGACAAGGGAGCAGGAGCACCAGCCGACGATCATTGTCGGATGTGACACAAGAATTTCAGGGGGGATGCTTGCAAGCGCGCTGATGGCCGGAATCTGTTCGGTCGGTGCAAATGCGATTTTTGTTGGCGTGATGCCGACGCCGGCAATCGCCTACCTGACGAGAAAGCATAAGGTGGATGCCGGTGTTGTGATCTCTGCATCCCATAATCCGATGGAGTTTAACGGAATCAAATTTTTTAACGGGGCAGGCTATAAGCTGCCGGACGCCATGGAGGACGAAATCGAGGCGCTGATCCGCAATGAGATGAAGGATGTGGTGCTGCCGACAGGCTCCGGCGTCGGGAAGATTGAGTACCGTTTTGATCTGAAGGATGAATATGTGGAATTTATCAAAAAATGTGTGCCGGTCGATCTGACGGGCAAGAAGATCGTGATCGACTGCGCGGAGGGGGCTTCCTATTACACCTCTGTGAAGGCGCTTACAGATCTTGGCGCGGAACTTGTTGCGATCCACACAAAACCGGATGGTACCAATATCAATGCGAATTGCGGTTCGACACATATGGATGAGCTGAAGGCGCGTGTCGTTTATGAGAAGGCGGATATTGGCATTGCATTTGACGGAGACGCGGATCGGATGCTGGCGGTGGATGAGCACGGCGAGCTGATCGACGGAGATCAGATCATGGCGATCTGCGGTCTTTATATGAAGCAGCAGGGAACCTTAAAGAATGATACGATGGTCGTGACGGTCATGACAAATCTCGGGTTTACGCTGATGGGGCAGCGTGAGCAGATCCATATTGAAAAGACGAAGGTCGGAGATCGTTATGTGCTGGAATGTATGCTGGAGAATGGTTATAATCTCGGCGGCGAGCAATCCGGTCATGTCATTTTCCTAGATGATAACACGACAGGCGACGGACTGTTAAGCGCATTGCACTTATTGGAGGTGCTGGTAAAGACGGGAAAGCCGTTGTCAGAGCTGGCTTCGGTGATGGAGGTACTGCCGCAGGCGCTTGTGAACGCGAAGGTGCCCAATCATAAGAAGGAAAGCTTTTTGGAGTATCAGGAGATTGCAGATGCGATTGCCTGTGTGGAAAAGAAGTTTAACGGAGAGGGCAGAGTGTTGATCCGCCCGTCCGGCACAGAGCCGCTTGTGCGTGTGATGATCGAGGGAAAAGAGCAGAGCGTGATCGAGGAAGAAGCAAAAAAGCTGGCGGAGCTGATCACAAGGAGTATGCTGTAGAGAACAAAGGGGCGCACAGGGCTTTTTGTGTGGTTATAAGACAGAGACGAAAGGGAGAAGAAGCTATGGTTAGTCAGAAGGTTCAGATTAAGAATCCGACCGGACTGCATTTAAGACCGGCGGGTATTTTGTGTAAGGAAGCCATGCAGTTTAAGGCGCATATTATTTTCCATTATGGGGAAAATACAGCGAACGCCAAGAGCGTTTTAAGCGTGCTTGGCGCATGTATTAAGGCGGGCGACGAGATTGAGCTGGTGTGTGACGGAGAGGATGAGACGGAAGCGCTTACGGCGCTTGTGTCAGCCATCGAGGGAGGTCTCGGGGAATAAGTATATGAGAGGATTTTCATTATGAAAAAGATTTTGGTGACAGGCTGCAACGGACAGCTCGGTCGAGCGATCCGTGCAGAATATGACGGGAAAGCGGTAGAGTTTATCAACACGGACGTCATGGAGGCTGAGGGCGTGAGGGCGCTTGATATTGCAGATATTGACGCAGTGCTTGGACTTGTGGAGACGGCAAAGCCGGATGTCATCATAAATTGTGCGGCGCATACAAATGTGGATGCGTGCGAGAAGGAGTGGGATGCGGCGTACCGCATCAACGCGATCGGACCGCGAAATTTAAGTATCGCGGCGGCGAAGGTTGGCGCGAAGCTGATCCATGTGTCGACCGATTATGTATTTGAAGGAAACGGAACGAAGCCTTATACAGAGTTTGATCTGCCAAATCCGGTCAGCGCCTATGGAAAGACAAAGCTTGAGGGAGAGCGGTTTGTGCAGGCGTTTGCTCAGCGGTATTTTATTTTTCGGACGGCGTGGCTGTACGGAGACGGAAAGAACTTTGTAAAAACAATGCTGCGCCTTTCGGAAAACCATGAGGAGGTCAGCGTTGTGTGCGATCAGAAGGGGTCACCTACAAGCGCAAAGGAGCTGGCACGCGCCATTTGTCATTTTGAACCGACAGAGAATTATGGTGTGTTTCACGCTACCTGTGAGGGAGACACGAACTGGGCGGCGTTCGCGGAGGAGATTTTTGCGCGGGCGGGTGTACAGACACGGGTACGCCATGTGACAAGTGAGGAGTATGCGCGTATGAATCCGGCGTCTGCAGAGCGTCCGGCATATTCGATTTTGGATAATTATATGATGCGCCTGACAGATGGCTATCGGATGGCAGACTGGCGGAGTGCGTTGGATGAGTATATGAAAACATTGGAGAATATTGGAGCATAAGATATGGAAAAGCCAAAGCAGAGGAGCGCTGTGATAAGAGAGGAGATACGGAATTATGGGAAGCAATACGGGATGCTGCTCTTAGTATCTCTGGCAGCAGCTGTCCTTTGCTATGGCTTTCTTGTTTTTTCCGGGACGATCCGTATTGATACGGAGGAGCTGATGAACCATCCGGGTTCAAAGCTAGGCTGGCTCTCGATCGGTCGCTTCGGACTTGCCTTTTTAAAGGATATGCTGGGATTGCAGACGCATCATATGGTCTGGAGCGGTCTGCTGTTCTTTTTGTTTTTCTGGCTTGGAGCAAATCTGCTGACCTTTGGCATTTATCATTTCTCCGGTGGAAAGCCTTATTCGTATTGGATTTTTCTGCTGCTTTACAGTACGTCAAATATCTGGAGCTATCAGGTTTATTTTTCGGTCCAGCAGGCGGAGGTGGCATGTGCGATGCTGCTGCTTGTGTTGGCAGCGTTTTTATCGGTACAGGCGGTATTTGAGAAAAGGGGAGCTGCTTGCATCTGGCGGCTTTTGGTATCCTTTGTCCTGCTTGTGCTGGGGCTTGGCGCATATCAGGCGCTGGCGGTCTATTACATTGCGGCGTGTCTGATCTTTTTTCTGGTTTGGATCATGCGGGAGACAGGGAGTAAACAGGAGGAAAGGTGCGGACGTCTGCTTTTGCGCTGTCTAGGTTTCGTCTTGTTTTTTGCCTGCGCATATGCGGCTTATGCCGCTATCGCAGACGCATGGTTTATGGCAGGGGCAGATTATATGAATGCGCAGTCGGGATGGGGCAGATACCCGGTGACTGACTGCATCAAAAACGTACTGCGCACGGCGAAAAACCTGCTGTTTGCGGTCGGTCCGCGCAACTTTTCTTTTTATCCTGCGGCAGTTTTATTTACGGCGGTGTGGCTTGTGAGAATGTTCGCGGGCGTATATGGAAGGCAAGGCGGCAGACGTTTTGTGCTGTGGCTTCTGGCGCTGGCCGCATTGCTGGCATCTCCGCTTTTTATGACGCTTTATATGGGAGAAATGCTGGTGACACGCGCGCAGTTTGCACTGCCGCTTGCAGCGGCGTTTCTTGGTATGTATGCGATAGACGGGCTGTCAGAATGTCGCAAAAGCGGTGAAAAAGCGGCAGTGCGCCAAAGAGCAGCGTGCTTTGGTGTGTGGGCGAGAAGGCTTGGCATCGTCTGTGTGTCTGTCGTGCTGCTTGGGCAGTGCACCTATGACCTGCGGCTTGCCTATACGGATCAGGTGCGGTTTGAAGATGATGCGGCAAAGACGAAGCAGCTTCTTACTTTGCTTGCGGAGGCAAACGGAGGGACGCTGCCGACACAGCCAATCGCGTTTGTCGGCTATCAGCAGGCGGAGCTGCCGAAATGGTGCAGGCGGACGGAGATGTATGGCTGGTCGTTTTACGAGTGGGATTATGACAGTAAAAGACCTGCGGGAGCAACGCACCGCATTACAGGCTTTATTCAGGCGTATACCGGAGTGGTGTTGGAGGAGGCCGTCACAGAGGAGCAGCTTCTCGCTGCGGCGCAGCTGGCGCAGCCGCTTTCGGATTTTCCGGCAGACGGCTGTATTGCGGTGACAGACGAGCTTGTCGTGGTGCGGCTGTCTGCACAGGAAGAACCGCCGGCAACTGACTGGTGGTAGGAGGAAATAGGGATGAAGAAAATCACGGTGATTGTGCCATGCTACAATGAGGAACAGGCGCTCCATTATTTTTATGAGGAGATGGAGCGGATTGCGGCGCAGATGCCGGAAAATACGTTTGAATATGTGTTCGTGGACGACGGATCAAGGGATGGGACGCTTGGCTGTATGCGTGAGCTTCGCAAAAAGGACAGGCGTGTGAAGTATGTGTCCTTTTCCCGCAATTTCGGGAAGGAGGCGGCGATTTACGCGGGGCTTACACATGCGACAGGCGATTATGTGGCGATCATGGACGCCGACTTACAGGATCCACCCTCGCTGCTGCCGGAAATGTACCGCGCGGTGACGGAGGAGGGATATGATTCTGCGGCGACAAGGAGAGTGACAAGGAAGGGCGAGCCGCCGATCCGCTCCTTTTTTGCGCGCTGCTTTTACCGGATGATGAACCGTATCAGTGATGTGGAGCTGATGGACGGGGCAAGGGATTACCGTCTGATGAGCCGGCAATATGTAGACGCGCTCCTAAGCCTTCAGGAGTACAACCGTTTTTCTAAGGGGCTGTTCGGATGGGTCGGTTTCCGCACAAAGTGGATTGAGTTTGAAAATGTGGAGCGTGTCGCAGGGGAGACAAAATGGTCCTTCTGGAAGCTGTTTAAATATTCGCTCGACGGCATTGTCGCGTTTTCCTCAACGCCGCTTTATATTTCCTCTGTGCTTGGCGCGGGGATGTGCGGGGTGGCAGTGCTGGCGATTTTATTTATCGTCATAAGGCAGCTGCTGTTTGGGGGGTCTGCCTACGGCTGGCCCTCGATGGCGTGTATCGTGATACTGATCGGCGGTTTACAGCTGCTTTGCATCGGGATTCTCGGTCTTTATCTATCAAAGGCATATCTGGAGGTCAAGAACCGTCCGGTCTATATCGCAAAGGAGACGGCGACTGACGAGGAGGAGCGGGACGGCGAAAAGTTGTCTTAAACTTGTGTTAGCGGAAAATATGTGATAAAATCATAATCATTATCACGGAATCTGGTTGTAATTGGCAGAAAATATGCGAGCTGGAAAGGGAAAAGCTATGAGAACTTATTTGGTGACGGGAGGAGCCGGCTTTATCGGTTCCAATTATATTCATTATATGTTCCGTAAGTACGGAGATGAGATTCGCATCATTAATGTGGATGCGCTCACCTATGCCGGAAATCTGGAGAATTTAAAGGATGTGGAGGCTAGAGAAAACTATACGTTTGTGAAAGCGGATATTACGGATAAAGAGGCGATGGAGCGGATTTTTGCAGAGAATGAGATTGACCGTGTCGTGCATTTTGCCGCGGAAAGCCATGTGGACCGCAGCATTAAGAATCCTGAGGTGTTTGTTAAGACAAATGTTCTCGGAACTGCCGTGATGTTAAATTGTGCAAAAGCGGCATGGGAGCAGCCGGACGGTACATTTGCTGCGGACAAGAAGTTTCTTCATGTGTCGACGGACGAGGTCTATGGATCCCTGGAGGAGGACGGCACTTATTTTTATGAGACGACGCCGTATGCGCCGCACAGCCCTTACTCTGCGAGCAAGGCGTCCTCGGACATGCTGGTAAAGGCGTATATTGATACCTACAAGTTCCCGGCGAATATTACGAACTGCTCCAATAATTACGGACCGTATCAGTTCCCGGAGAAGCTGATCCCGCTGATCATCAACAATGCGCTTTTGGGAAAGAAGCTTCCGGTTTACGGAGACGGCAGGAATGTCCGCGACTGGCTTTATGTGGATGACCATGCAAAGGGGATCGACATGGTGCAGGAGAAGGGACGATTGGGCGAGACATATAATATCGGCGGACACAATGAGAAGCAGAACATTGAGATCGTCAATATCATCATAGAGACGCTGCAGGAGATGCTTCCGGCAGACGATCCGCGCAGGGCGCTGGTGAGCAAGGATCTGATCACCTATGTGGAGGACAGAAAAGGGCATGACAGACGTTATGCGATCGCTCCTGATAAGATTAAGGCGGAGATTGGCTGGGAGCCTGAGACGATGTTTGCGGAGGGGATCCGAAAGACCATTGCGTGGTTTTTTGAACACGAGGACTGGATGAAAAATGTGACAAGCGGCGATTACCAGAAGTATTATGAGGAGATGTATCGGGACAGATAAGAGAGGCACACAGCAGTACCGCCATTTGGCGATACTGCTTGTTTGCGTTAATATAAGGGCAGTGTGCCGGGAATTTTAAGAAAAAATTAACCGCAGATAAATGGAAATATTAAGATAAATGCCATATATTGTTAAAATTGGAGGAACATTATGAAGGGAATTATTCTTGCCGGAGGCTCCGGTACGAGACTTTATCCGCTGACAAAAGCGATTTCCAAGCAGATTATGCCGGTTTATGACAAGCCGATGATCTATTATCCGCTTTCTACCTTAATGCTGGCGGGCATTCGTGAGGTACTCATTATCTCAACGCCGCGTGATCTGCCGGTGTTTGAGGAATTGTTTGGAGACGGCAGCCAGCTTGGCATGAGTTTTTCCTATGCTGTGCAGGAGGAGCCGAGAGGACTTGCCGATGCATTTATTATCGGGGAGGACTTTATCGGAGCAGATGCGGTGGCGCTTGTGCTTGGGGACAATATTTTTTACGGACAGAGCTTTTCTAAGGTGCTAAAGAGCGCCGCAGAGCGCACGGAGCAGAAGGCGGGCGCGACGATTTTCGGATACTATGTAAGAGATCCCAGAGAATACGGCGTGGTGGAGTTTGATGAAAACGGAAAGGCGCTCTCTATCGAGGAGAAGCCGGCGCAGCCAAGGTCGAATTACGCCGTGCCGGGACTTTATTTTTATGATAATGATGTGGTGGAGATTGCAAAGAATGTTGTCCCCTCTGCCAGAGGCGAGATAGAGATCACGTCTGTCAACAATGAATATTTAAAACGGGGAACCTTGTGCGTGGAGACGCTCGGACGCGGGTTTGCGTGGCTTGACACCGGCAATCACGATATGCTGCTTGCTGCTGCGGATTTTGTGTCGGCATTCCAGAAACGGCAGGGGCTTTATATTTCCTGTATTGAGGAGATCGCATATAAAAGGGGCTTTATCGACAGAGAACAGCTTGTACGGCTGGCGCAGCCGCTGCTTAAGACCGATTACGGAAAATATCTGATGGAGATTGCGGAAGGACTGTAAGGAAAGAGGAATAAGACGTGGGAAAGATCAAGGTAACAGAAAATTGTAACGGGATAGAGGGGCTTAAGGTCATCGAACCGGCAGTGTTTGGGGATGCGAGAGGCTATTTTATGGAAACCTATAATTATCAGGATTTTGCCGAGGCGGGCATTGACTGTACCTTTGTGCAGGACAACCAGTCGGCGTCCAAGAAGGGCGTTTTGCGCGGACTTCATTTTCAGATCGATTATCCGCAGGATAAGCTTGTGCGCGTGATAAGCGGCGAGGTGTTTGACGTGGCAGTCGATCTGCGCGAGGGTTCTAAGACCTTTGGAAAATGGTATGGCGTGCATTTATCGGCGGAGAATAAAAAGCAGTTTTTTGTGCCGAAGAATTTTGCGCACGGTTTTCTCGTATTATCCGATTATGCGGAGTTCTGCTATAAGGTGACTGATTTTTATCATCCGAATGACGAGGGAGGTATTCTCTGGAATGATGCGGAGCTTGGCGTGGAGTGGCCGATGCCGGAGGGAATGTGTGCAGAGGAGCTGCTCTTATCGGATAAGGACAGGCTGTTAGGAAGCTTTGCCGCGTATAAGAAGGCGCACGGCGCGCAGGGTTAGGAGAAAATGATGGCAGAAAAGAAAAGGGACGCGTCGCTGGCTGGGCACCTTGTGAGCAGCAGGGGGCTGATATGGAATCTTGCAAAAAATGATATTAAAAAAAAGTTTGCAGGTTCTTATTTCGGAATTGTCTGGGCATTTGTACAGCCTGTGATCACCGTGCTGCTGTACTGGTTTGTGTTTGAGTTTGGCCTGCATCAGAAGGCAAGCGACCTTCGCACGGGCATTGAGATACCGTTTGTTATGTGGCTTATGGCGGGACTTGTACCGTGGTTTTATTTTCAGGAGGCGATGAACGGCGGAACGGGCGTTTTGGTTGAGTATAGCTATCTCGTAAAAAAGGTTGTATTCCAGATCGATACGCTTCCGGTCGTTAAGATGATCTCGGCGCTGTTTACGCATTTGTTTTTTGTGTTGTTCGCCATTGCGGTATTCTGGGCCATGGGTTATCCGCCTGATTTGTATACGCTTTTGGTGATTTATTATTCGTTTTGTATGATCGTGCTTGCGACGGGGATTGTCTATGCGACAGGAGCAATGACTGTATTTTTCCGTGACATGAAGGAGGTCGTTGCAATTCTTCTTCAGATTGGCATGTGGGTGACGCCGATCATGTGGAATTTTGAGTCGATGACGCAGATACCGGGATGGGCGGCTGCGCTTTTGAAGCTGAATCCGATGTATTATATCGTGTCGGGTTACCGCAATGCGCTGATCCATAAAATCGGTTTCTGGGAAAACTGGGGTCTGACGATCTACTTCTGGGTCGTTACGATTTTAATACTGATCGTTGGAACCTCTGTATTTAAGCGGCTGCGCCCGCATTTTGCGGATGTGCTCTAAGAGAGAAGAAATGAGAGGAAAGAAGCAGGGTGAGATGGATAAGATAGCAATCAGGGCAAAGGATGTCAGCAAGATTTATAAATTATATCATAAGCCCTCGGAGCGTCTGCTTGATGCGCTTGGAATTGCAGGGAAAAACCGCTTTAAGGAGCACCGGGCGCTTGACCATGTTTCCTTTGAGGTGAAAAAGGGGGAGACGATCGGCATTATCGGCACAAACGGTTCCGGAAAGTCGACGATTTTAAAGATCATCACCGGCGTGCTCTCTCCGACCGAGGGAGTGGTGGAGATTTCCGGCAGGATTTCGGCGCTGCTTGAGCTTGGCGCAGGCTTTAATATGGAATATACGGGCATTGAGAATGTCTATTTAAACGGGATGATGATGGGCTTTCGCAGGGAGGAGATGGACGAGCGTCTGCCGGAGATCCTTAAATTTGCAGATATTGGGGATTTTGTTCATCAGCCGTGCAAGACGTATTCGAGCGGAATGTTTGTGCGCCTTGCGTTTGCGGTTGCGATCAATATCGACCCGGAGATTTTGATCGTGGATGAGGCGCTCTCGGTAGGGGATGCGTTTTTTCAGGCAAAGTGCTATAAGAAATTTGATGATTTTAAGGCGCAGGGCAAGACGATCATTTTTGTCAGTCATGACATCAGCAGCGTGGCAAAGTACTGTGACCGCGTGATTTTGTTGAATCAGGGCGTGAAGCTGGCAGAGGGGAAGCCAAAGGAGATCATTGATCTGTATAAGAAGGTGCTCTTAAATCAGTCGCAGAATATCACGAGCGGACAGGTGCTTACGGCGCAGGAGACGGAGGGGACAGAGGCTGGAACAGCACTTTGGAAAAGCCATTATGAACTGAATCCCGATGTAAATGAATATGGAACGGGAGAAGCGGAAATCATTGATTTTGCAGTGGTGGATGAATATGGAAGCTATACGAACTGTATTCAGAAGGGAACTTCCTTTACGATTCGTTCCAAGGTGCGTTTCCAGACAGATATTATGGACCCCATTTTTACTTATACATTTAAGACGGTGCAGGGGACTGCAGTGACCGGAACAAACACGATGTATGAAAAGGCAGGCATTGGTCTGGCGAAGGCAGGGGAGATTTATGTCGCCTCTTTTCAGCAGAATATGGATCTGCAGGGCGGTGAGTATCTGCTCTCCATCAGCTGTACGGGCTATGTCGGCGGTGAGTTTCGGGCATACCACAGGTTGTATGACGTGGTCGGAGTGACGGTAATTTCCGATAAAAACACGGTCGGCTTTTACGATATGAATTCCAGGACGACGGTGGAGCGTGCAGAGGCATAGGCAGCAGGAGGGTGCGATGGAGGATGAACAGTTTTTGACAGAGCTGCATGAAATAGTAAATAATTATGAGCGCGGCAGCTATGGACAGGTGATCCGGCAAAAGGCGTCCTATCCTTATCTGTATCATCTCTCGGAGATCAGACAAAATCTCATTGACTGGATTCCGATGGAGAAAACGATGCGTGTGCTGGAATGTCATCCTGAGTGCGGCGCGCTGACCGGAAAGCTTTTGGAAAAGGCGGGGGCAGTAACTTGTCTCGCAGAGGATGAGATGCATGCCCAGATCATCCGGGCACGCTGCAAAGACGCAGGAGAGAGGCTCACCATTGTTGTCGGCGAGGCGGAAAGCTTTCTTTCTGCCGGTGAAACACAAGGCGGGGAGAAGTTTGATGTGATTTTGCTGGTGGGTGGATTTTATCGCCGCCGCAGAGCGCTTTCGCTGCTGCGAAAGCAGCTTGCACCGGGGGGCAGACTTTTTGCCGCAGATGGCAATCGTATGGGATTGCGGTATTTTGCGGGATGTCAGGAGGAATACGGCGCAGGCTATTTTTCCGGTGTGGAAGGGTATGGCGGCACGCCCGATACGGGAGAGACACCGAGATGCTACACGAAGGGCGAATATGCAGGATATTTTACGGAGGCTGGATTTGGGAAGCTGTATTTTTATTATCCCTATCCTGACCATAAATTTCCAAGCTGTATTTATTCGCAGGATTGGCTGCCGCAGGCGGGAGAGCTGATGGATAACCGCAGAAATTTTGAAAGAGACAGGCTTAAGCTTTTTGATGAGCGGGCAGTTTATGATACATTGCTGGCAGAGGGAGTGTTTGAAACATTCGCAAACTCCTATCTGATCGAGGCATATGGATAGAGAGGCTGTGACGGGAGGTGAGGCGTTGGAGCGGACGATATATTCCAAATATTCCAATGAGCGGGCGGAGCGGTTTTGCATCCGAACGGACATTACGTCAGATCATGAGGGAACAAGGCGGATTTATAAATGGGCGCTTCTGCCCGGCGGACGGGCGCATGTGGAGCGGTTTACCAAGAGCTTTCAAGGCTTAATGGAAAGCTATGGTGAGGAGGCTCTGCGCTTCTGCCCGTGCAGCAGCAAGACGGATCCCGGCGGCAATGTGTGTGCGGTCTTTCCGTTCTTAAGCGGAGAGTCCTTGCAGGAGATATTAAAACGCGCGGTACAGGCGCAGGATGAGAACCGGGTGGATCGTCTTTTGCGCGAGTATGTGCGAAGGATTGGCACGGAGGGCGGGGAGCGCCCCTTTGTCGTGACAGATGAATTTGAAGAAATATTCGGAGCGCTTCCAAGTGGAGGCTTGCCGCAGGGCGGCGGAGGCGTACCGGTATCGGCGTGTATCAGTGATATTGATATGATCTTTTCCAATCTCTTTGTCAATGCAGGAGACGGCGGGGAGGAAAATGCTCCGTGGGAGGTCATTGATTATGAATGGACGTTTTCGTTTCCGATCCCGAAGCGTTTTTTGATCTACCGGGGGCTTTATTTTGCATATTATCAGATCCTGCATGATACGGGGCGAAGTCTTGCGGATGTGCTTGCTTTGGCAGGGATCACAAAGGAGGAGGCAGCGGTCTATCAGCAGATGGAGGAGCATTTTCAGGCGTATATCGGCAGAGACACGATTCCGGTGCGCAATATGCAGCGGCTGCTGGGAACTGCGGTTATCCCGTTGGAGGAGCTGCTTTGCAAAGCAAGGCAGGAGCAGTCGGTCGGGAGCACAGAGGGGCTTAAGGAAGCGCTTTTGGTGCGCAGGATTTATTATCAGATTGACCGTTTGGAATATCAGGACGGCAGTCATATCTGTTCGGGCTGGGCGTTTGCAAAGGCATGGAACGGCAGATGCCTTCCGGTGCATATACAGGTGAGAGGGCACGGGGGACAGAGGCTGCCTGCGGAGATTGTAAGAGGAGCGCGCAAGGATGTGGCGGAGGCGTTTCATCTGCGGTGCGCGGGGAATCCGGCATGGGGCTTTGACTGTGTCTTTCTGGCGCCGCAGAGCGAGGAGTGGGAGATGATCTTCTCGCTGGGGAGGAAGGAGTGCACATACCGCTGTGAGAGTCTGAAATAAAGCGGTTTTGGGCATAAGATGAGAGAGGATTTGACATGTATCAATCGAGACAAAGGATTCAGGATGTGATTCTGCTGCTGGCAGATCTGCTTTGTTTTATCATAAGCTATCTTGCCGGAGGCTATTTCTGGCTGGTGGGTTACCGGAATGTGTCCATAGAAAATATGAAGATGGAGCTTCTCGACAGCTTTGGGATCGTGCTGGTCATTTATATGCTGGTCATGATATTTTCCGATATTGAAAGGAATTTTATCAGGAGAAATCTTTACCGGGATTTTTGGGCGGCGATCAAAGCGAGCGTAGTCATTATCTTTGTGACGTCGCTGACGATTTTTCTGCTCCATAATAATGCGGACGCATCGCGCGGCGTGTATTTTTGCATTGCCGGCGTAAACCTGATTTTATTTTTCCTCGCCCATGCAGGAATTAAATATTATCTGCTCAAGGTGTACCGCAATAAGCGGGCGACAAACCAGGTGTTTTTGGTGACGACTGCGGACCGTGTGGAGGGCATTATCAAGGAAGCGGAAAGCTCATCCGACTGGGTGCACCGTCTGGCGAGCATTGCGGTCATTGACGACAATCAGGTTGGGAAATGGTATGAGGGAGTGCCCGTTGTGGCAACCTACAGTAATATGTACCAATATGCAAAGGAGCAGATCGTGGATGAGGTGTTCATCAACGTGCCCTATGATACGGGAGCCGCACTTGCCAAGGTGGTCAATACGTTTGAGGATATGGGGGCGACCGTCCATGTCAGCATAGAGATTTTAAATCAGTTTGACGATTATTACAAAAGCTTTAATATGATGGGAAATATTCCGGTTGTGACATTTTCCAATCAGCAGTATGATTGGAAGCGACTGTTTGTGAAGCGGCTGATGGATATTGTGGGAGCGATCGTGGGACTTTTGCTCACAGCGGTCATCACTGTTTTTCTGGCGCTGCCGTTATTGATCGAATCGCCGGGACCTTTGTTTTTTGCGCAAAAGCGTGTGGGAAAAAACGGAAGGTTCTTTCAGATATATAAGTTCCGCTCGATGTACCGTGACGCGGAGGCGCGAAAAGCAGAGCTCGCAGATCAAAATGAGATGAAGGGTCTGATGTTTAAAATGAAAGATGACCCACGCATCACAAAAGTGGGAAAGTTTATCCGAAAGACAAGTATTGACGAGCTGCCGCAGTTTTTTAACGTGCTAAAGGGAGATATGAGTCTGGTCGGAACGAGACCGCCGACGGTCGATGAGTTCCGGCAGTACGAGGCGCATCAAAAGCGAAGGCTGAGCGCAAAGCCGGGCATCACAGGGCTATGGCAGGTGAGCGGGCGCAATAACATCAAGGATTTTGAGGATGTCGTACGGCTGGATGTGCAGTATATTGACAACTGGAGTCTTGCACTTGACATCAAGATCATACTTAAGACGATCCGGGTCGTATTTGAAAAAGGCGGAGAATAAGGGAGGAGACAATTATGAGCAGAGAATACAAGGTGGATAAGGAATATGGTTTTTTGGAGATTGTGCGCTACAATCTTCGTATGTGGTGGCTGGCAGTTATTTTTGCGCTGCTGTGTGCGGCGGCGCTCGGCGGATATAAGTACAAGACGCTGCATCAGTATGTGGAAAATGAGATGTACGAAAATAAGCAGCAGGTCGTAGCGTCATTATTTGTCAGCGATTACAGTCAGGCAAGCGTGGTGGAGCGCGTCGGAAATGTCATTAAGATTGCAAAGAGCAGCAGAACCTATGAAAAGTTTGTCGCGGATATGGATACGACGCTGACACTCGATGAATATATGGGATTGTTTGAGATGATGCAGGGGGAGGCGTCCGGCGTCGCTTCCATTTATGTGACGTTCCCTGCGACAGTCGGCTCGATCACCATTGGGGATGAGGAGACAGCCGCAAAGTTCGCGGAGGGAGTCATGAATGCGACGATCGCAGTCAGTGAGGAGATGATCGGGGCTGATTGTGTGAGCATTCTGGATGATCCGTATGCGACGCAGGAGGTGGTGAAGATTGAAAATTATTCCATCACACAGGAGGATTTCAACAAGGCTCTGATGAAAGCGGTGACAGCAGGCGTTCTGCTTGGTATCATTGTGGAGGTGGTATTCTACACGTTCTGGATGCTGATGTATAAAAAGCCAAAGAATGCCGAGGAAGTAAGGGAGAGTCTCGACGCAAATATCATTGATGTGCTCAAAAAGGATGGGGATAATGAGGATGCGTTTAAAAAGGTTGCGCTTTATTTAAGTGATTCCGATGCTTCCTGCAATAGGATCAGCTGCATCAGTCTGCAGTGTCCGAAGAAGGATGCGGCGTTAAAGCTTGCCATGAGCTATGCCAATGAGCAGAAGAAAACACTTTATGTAGACCTTGCCAGCGAGGAGGGCGAGAGTGAAAATTCGATCAGCGGCTATGTGCTCGGAGAGCAGACAGAGGTGATCCCGGAGCAGATGAACGACTACCTTGATCTTGTGTGCAGAAGCCAGACAAGAGAGCAGGGGATGGATATTGCCGGAAATCAGCGCTTTGCGCTTTTGATGGATGAGATGAGTAAAAAATATCAGTGTATCGTGATCAACAGTCACGATGCCGTAAAGAGCGCCGATGCTTATGCCGCGGCAAAGCTGTGTAATAAGACTTTTGTGACCTGCGGAAGAAAAACCGTGACCAATGAGAATTTATACCGTGCGAAAAATACGGCAGAGGTAAACGGTATCCGCATTGATGGAGTTTTAGTATATGAATTATAAAGACATCATAGCTATGACGGTTTTGTTTGTGCTGCTCCCCATGTGGATCGGCTATCTTTGGGTAGAGTTTTTAAGGCTGAGGGAGGGCTGGAACCGTCTTCTGCACGCATGGGTGCTTGGATTTGTCACGATGCTTGCGGTGGCGCAGGTGATTCTGGTGCCGCTTGTGGCATTGGAGAAGACCCTGACAACTGCGATGATCCTATGGAAAATAGCGCTGACAGTTTTGTCGATTTTATCGTTTGGTCTGCTGCTGCGGCGCTGGAAACGCGGAAAGCTGGGATTTCTTACGGGAAGTGCGGGCGCCGGGGGAGAAAGCCATACAAAGACAAGGGATACGTCAAGAAGGGGCTGGGTGTATGTATTTGGAACGCTGGCGGCAGTGATGATTCTGCTGCAGGCATATATTCCGGCGCGCTATGAGCACGGCGACGATGACGATGCACGGTTTATTTCCGAGGAGGTATCCGCGGTCCAGCACGATACGATGTATATTGATGATCCGATTTCGGGAAGCGAGATGTATTGGGATCAGGGAGAGGTGAAAAAGGATCTGACTTCTCCCTGGGCAATGTATATTGCAATGTGCAGCCGGATCAGCGGGATTCATCCGGCAGTGCTGTCGCATACCTATCTGCCGTTTTTTTTGATTTTATTATGCTATGCGGTGTATCTGCTGATCGGGCACGTTTTACTGCGGGGAGACTGGGAAAAGACATTTTTGTTTTTGATCTTTTTGTCTGTCGTTCATTTGTGGGGCTATACGTCGACACACACGCTCGCGTCGATGCTGCTGCTTCGCATCTGGCAGGGAAAGGCAGTCTGCGCAAGCTTTCTCATACCGCTGTTTTTCTACCTGATGTACCGCCTGATGCACAGGGAGTACCACAGGGGCTGGCTGGCGCTTTTGTATGTTGCGGCGACAGGCGCGTGTCTTTTGTCGGGAATCGGGATTACGACGGTGCCCGTGATCCTGTTGTTGTATGGAATTGTTGATTTTATCACTTACCGTGACAGAAAAAAAACAGCTATGATTTTGATGGCGGCAGTGCCCAACGCTGCGTTTTTGTTATATTATCTGATCAGATAGGGAGATTCATGATTACTTATTGTTATGCGGTTTGGAATGAATTTATTAACTTTATAGGGGGAAGGAACGGGCTTTTGCACTGGCTTTTTTTCTGCGCGGCGCTGCTGTTTTGCGCGCTTTGGGGAAAGGGAGACAGGAAGCGGCTGTTCTGGCCGTCGGTGCTGGTGCTCCTTTTTTTCTTTAACCCGCTTTTTTATGCGACGATCGGAACAAAATTTTTGTCCGGCGTTTACTGGCGGCTTTTATGGATGCTCCCGGTTTCGTTTGTCATCGCATATGCGCTCACGAGGCTTGTGTATCGCTGGAACAAGGATGCGTTGCGCGTTGCGGTGATCGTGATTGCCTGCGTCTGCATCATTGCGACTGGGGAGCGCGAGTTTTCCGCCAAGACTTATCAGGAAAAAGAAAATGAATATGAGATCGCACAGGCGGCAGTGGAAATATCGGACATTGTGACGGAAAATCTTTTGAGCTGGAAGGAGAATATCATTGTGCCCAATGAGCTGCTCTGTGATGTGCGCCAGTATTCAAGCGCGGTCGGACTGCTCTACGGCAGAAATGCCGGAGGCTTTATCTCTGATATTGCGCCGGATGAGCAGATGGTTTACGAGGAGATGAGCAAGGAGGAGCCGGACCTTTCGCTTGTCACAGAGGTGGCGCGGGCAAGAGAGTGCCGGTATATTGTATTTAACACATCCTTTCACCGGATACCTGAGGATCTAAGCGGATATGGCTATGAAAAAATCGCGGTGGTGCAGGAGGATTACGCGGTTTACCGCAGGATGGTGCAGCAGTAGGTTGGAGAGAACAGATGGAGAGAATAAAGAGGATTTATGAGGAAACGGACTGGGGCGGAATAGGCATTGCCTCGTACTACGGTTATTTTGCAGTCAATATGCTGATGAAGGCGTTTGCCTATGACCACGGTGACAATATTTATAAATACTTTTTTGTGTTTGGTATGTTTTTCCTTGTGATCAAATTGGTCACAACAAAATACACGCTGCGGGAGATCTGCTGGGCAGGCATCCTGATCGGTGTGGCAGTTCCGCTATCCATTATCACAAAATCAAATACATGGCTGCTTTTGTTTTTGACGATCATCGGGATGAAGAATTGCAGCTACCGGAATCTGATCAAAATTGCGCTCTATATCCGTATGTTCAGCATTTGTATTCTTGTGCTGGGATCGACCTTCGGTGTGTATGACATCGGATATAAGACGACGCCTGATACGAGCTATGTGGAGATTCCGGTCTACAGCTTTGCGATGGGAGAACCGAATTACGCATTTTTATGCGTCTTTTTGACGATGCTTTTGCTCCTTTATTATAATTATGAAAAATTAAATAAATGGTGGTTTTTTGGAACAGCCGCGGTAGCGCTGATCTTTTATAAGCTGACCTTCTGCCGTACCGGGATCGCAGTATTTTTCTTCTGCTGGGGTCTGATCGTTTTTGAGAAGTGCGTCAAAAATAAAAAAGCAAAATTCATACTGGCGTTATCCGTTCCGGTCGGCGCGCTGTTTAGCTTCTGTACGATGGTCATTTATAACGCGGAAAATCCGGTGCTAAAGCTGCTCAATCACTATGTATCGGGCAGAATTTATATTATGAACAGCTATTTCAGGGATCAGGGGCTTGCACTTTATCCGCGTACACAGGAGTCCTTTTATGCAAGCTATTATGGACTGATTGATAATTCCTACATGTTTGTGCTCCTCTACTGCGGCTGGATCGTGGCAATCTTTTTCCTTGCTCTGATGTGCCAGACGCTGTTTCGGCTCTATAAGCTGGGACATTATAAGGAGCTTGTCATGATCGGAACGCTCGCATTATACGGAGTGCTGGAGCAGTTTGTTATGAACGGTTTTATGAATCCGTTTATTTTACTGGGAGCAATTTTATTGTACCCGAATATTCTTGAGAAATCGCCTGCAACAGTGCAGGAGCGGCATGAGGCGTCATATGAAACAATATCGAATACTACAGGTGCATAATTTTTATCAGATTCCGGGCGGCGAGGACGTTGTGGTCCGCAATGAAAAGCGGCTGATGGAGGAGCATGGGCATACGGTTTTTACCTACTACCGCACGAATAAGGAATTGAAGGAAAAGGGGATTTGGGGCAAGCTTTGTCTGCCCTTTACCGCGGTCTATTCCTTTCGGACAGTGCGGGAGGTCAAGAAGATCATAAGGGAAAATAAAATCGACATCGTGCATGTACACAATACGCTGACTATGGTCAGCCCGTCTGTTTTTTATGCGGCTTTCCGGTGTCATGTGCCTGTCGTGCAGACGCTGCATAATTTTCGGATGCTCTGTCCGGCAGGGTCTTTTTTCCGTGATAATGTGATCTGTGAGGAATGCGTTGCCGACGGTCTGCGCTGTGCCGTACGCCACAAATGCTATCGCGGCAGTACGGCGCAGACTGTGGTGAGCGCGATGATTTTAAAGATCCACCGGATGCTTGGCACCTACCGGCGGGTAAATTTTATCTGTCTGACAGAATTTAACCGAAAGAAGCTGTTAAATGCGCTCAATGCACCAAGCGTGCCAAAGCGGCGCTGGGCAGTGGATGCGGACCGTGTTTACATTAAGCCGAATTTCACCTTTGCGGAGGGGCTTGCGCCGAGCAATGAGAGCGGGCAGGAGGAGTATTTCTTATTTGCCGGGCGTGTGGAGGCGCTAAAGGGCATTGATATTGCGATCAAGGCGTTTGAGCAGCTGCCGGAGAAAAAGCTCTATATTGCGGGAACAGGTCCGATGATGGAGGAGATGCAGGCGTATGTGAAGGAGCATCAGCTGACGAATATCAGATTTTTGGGATATTTGCAGAAGGAGGAAATGTCGGAGCGTTTTTATCACGCAAGGGCGGTGATCATGACCTCGCAGTGCTATGAGGCGTTTGCGATGACGATCGCAGAGGCATATTCCTACGGCGTGCCGGTCATTGCCGGAAGTGTCGGCAATATGGATGGCATGGTGAAGGAAGGGATCACGGGTGTGAAGTTTCAGTACAATTCGGCGGAGGAGCTTGCAGAGAAGGTGCGGGAGTTTGAGACGCTTGATGTACACAAGCTAAAGGAGAATGCCAGAGCCTTTTATCAAAAGCGGTTAAGACCGGAGGATAATTATCGAAAGCTGGAGGAGATCTATGAGGATATTTTAAGGAAGCACACCTAGAGGAGAGGAGGGAGACCGGATGAGAAAGAAAGCAGTTTTTATTACCAATATTCCATCGCCGTACCGCGTTGATTTTTTTGTCTATCTGCAGAAAAATTTTCCGGAGTATGAGTTTCATGTGATATTTTCGGGCGCCGGCATGGAGAATCGCCAATGGAGCGTAGAGCTGCGGGAGCTTGAGAATGCCGTCTTTTTAAAGTCGCGCACGATCGTGATCCGCAAGCGGTATGACGACCGATATATTTTTCTGCCTGTCGGAGTAGAAAAGACGCTGGCAGCGCTAAAGCCGGATATGGTATTTGCGATGGAGTACAATCCGACGATTCTGCGCGCGGTGCACTGGTGCGTGCGGCATCATGTTCCGTTTGTGAGCTGGACGGACGGGACGCTTTATTCCGAGCGAAATATCGGGCGCGTGCAGCGTCTTTCCAGGCGCTACATCATAAAGCGCGCGGCGGCGTTTGTGGCGAGCAGCACTGCCTCAAGGGAGGCGCAGACGGCATACGGCGCAGACCCAAAGAAGTGTTTTCTTTCTTATCTGACAGTGGATATTCAAAAATATCTTGCAAAAAAAGATTCCTATGAGGCGCGCCAGATGATTTATGTGGGAAGTCTCATCCAAAGAAAAGGACTTGATCTGTTGCTGCCTGCGCTTGCCGAAACGGCGGAGGATATCCGGCTTGTGATCGTCGGAGAGGGGCAGGAGAAGCAGGCTTTGTGCGAACAGATAGAGAAGCTTGGTATTTCAGACCGGGTAGAATGGAAGGGCTTTGTGGAGGGCGAGGCGCTGAGAAAGCTGTACCGCGCATCGGACGTCTTTGTGCTCCCGACGAGGGAGGACTGCTTTGGGCTTGTGATCTTAGAGGCGATGTGCGCGTCCCTTCCGGTGATCTCCTCAAAGTATGCGGACGGCGCAAGAGATCTGCTGGCAGAGGGGGAGAACGGGTATATGGTAGACCCGGAGGATACGAAAGCGTTCGCCAAGACGATCGATGGCATATTTGCAGAGGGCAGGCTTGCGCAGATGGGCGCTTGCAGCTATGAGAGGGCGCAGCAGTTTTCGTTTGCGAGGGTGGCAGAAGGCTGTATCGCGGCGCTTCGGTATGTGCTTGGCGAATAGATGGAATGGAAGAAGAAATGAAAAAAAAGATATTATTTAATGGTTTGGGAAACCGCGGCTGGATTGGCGGTCTTTATTATCTGAAAAATATTATATTCAGCTGTCTGCAGAGTGAAAAAATTAAAAACAGCTTCGACATGATTGTGCTGATCGACCCAAAGCACGTGGATATTTTTGATTGCTTTGCAGATACGGACGGCGTTGAGATTCGTATTTTTGCGGGCGAGAGCAAGTGGAAGCTGATGCTTTATGAGATGCGGCTGATTTGGGTGCAGGGCGTAAAATACTGCTATGCGCTGGAGTTAAATAAAATCGGACGTTTTTTTAAGCGCAAAGGGATTTTCTGGATACCCGATTTCCAGCATCGGACGCTGCCGGAATTTTTTTCGCAGGAGGAGCTTGCCAGAAAGCAGGAGAAGGATACCGAGATGGTGATGAGCAAAAATCCCATGGTGTTAAGCAGTCTTGATGCAAAGAATGATCTGGAACGCTTTTATCCCGGTTATCGCTGCAAGATTGAGGTCGTGCATTTTGTCTCTTATATAGAGCCGGAAATCCGCGCGATCACGCCGGAGCTTGAGGAGAAGGTGCGGGAGAAGTTTGGACTGAAAAAGAAGTACATCTATCTGCCGAACCAGTTTTGGCAGCACAAAAATCATATTGTGGCGGTGCGGGCGATCGAGGAGTTAAAAAAGCGCGGCGCCTTAGCTGATCATGATTTTGTATTTACCGGAAATCTGGAGGATTACCGCAATCCTGCGTATATCAACCGCTTAAAGGAAATTATGGAAGCGCCGCAGGTGGCGGATGCGATACGTCTGCTTGGCTTTGTGGACCGCACAGAGCAGCTGTGCATTATGAAAAACGCGCAGTTTATTGTGCAGCCGTCTCTCTGCGAGGGCTGGGGAACAGTGCTTGAGGATGCAAAGGTGCTCGATAAGACGGTTCTTTTGTCTGATATTCCGGTGCACAGGGAGCAGATGAATGAGAAGTGCCGGCTGTTCGACCCGAACGAACCGGGGGAGCTTGCGGATTTGATGGAGCAGTTGGCAGGGGAAGCGCAAAGCCCCAAGACGGCGGAGCAGTTTGCGGGGAATATAGAGCAGGGGATCGCAAATATGTATCGGGAAGCGTGCGAATATGCGAAGGCATTGGAGCGTGTATTTCTATAAGGAGCGTTGAAATGAAAAAAATGGTGATTACCGGCGTGAATGGATTTATCGGAAGAAGCGCCAAAGAATACTTTGAACGGGATTATGAGATCATCGGCATTGATTTAGCAGAGAATTATTGCGGTCAGAAAAACGGCGCCGGCAGTTTTACCTATTATCAGTGCAATATGTCGCAGAATCCTGCAGAGCTTGCCAATATTTTTACCGATATGCAGCCGGATGTCGTGCTGCATTGTGCGGGAAGTGCAAACGTCGGTGCGTCGGTAGTCAATCCGATGGCCGATCTGGACGGAAATCTGCACAGCCTTTATCAGCTTTTGCTGGCATTAAAGTCATTTGAAAAAAGACCGAAGCTTATTTTCTTTTCCAGCGCGGCTGTCTACGGAAATCCCACGCACCTTCCGATCCGCGAGACGGATGCGCTTGCGCCGATTTCTCCGTATGGCGTGCATAAGCTGATGTGCGAGGAGCTGTGCCGCTATTATAACAGGGTGCACGGCTATCAGGCGCGTGCGATCCGTATTTTTTCCGCCTATGGCAGCGGACTGCGCAAGCAGCTTTTATGGGATATGTACCAGAAATATCAAAATACGGGAGAGATCAAGCTGTTTGGCACGGGGAATGAGACGAGAGATTTTATCCATGTGTCGGATATTATGCGTGCGATCGCGCTGATCCTTGCTTATGACGGAGATGAGGAGGTCTTTAATGTGGCAAACGGCGAGGAGGTTTCTATCCGCGCGCTGGCGCAGATTTATGCGAAGCAGCTTGGCAGGGATGAGAAAATCGTGGCGTTTACCGGGGAGACAAAGGTGGGCGACCCACAGAACTGGTGCGCGGATATTTCCCTGCTGAAAAAAATCGGCTATCAGAAGCAGAAAGAGCTTGAGGCAGGCGTTTTTGATTATGTAAACTGGGTCAAAGCAGAAGGGTAAGGGATGAGTGAAAGAAAGACGGCGCCGGTGATTTTGTTTACCTACAACAGACCGGAGCATACAAGGAATACCATAGAAGCGCTGGCGGCAAATGAGCTGGCAGACGAAACGGAGCTTTATATTTTTTCAGATGCGGCGAAGCCGAAAAAGGATGACAGCGAGACGGCAGAGCTGGCATGGCGGGAAAATGTAAAAAAGGTGGAGCAGATCCGCGCTTATGCGGCAGACATCACCGGATTTGCAAGCGTCACGCTGGTGGAAAGGCATGAGAACTATGGTCTGGCGCGAAATGTCATCGAGGGCGTGACGGAGATCGTAGATCGCTATGGAAAGGTGATCGTTTTAGAGGATGATCTTGTGACAAATCCGTTTTTTCTTCGTTTCATGAACGACGGGCTGGATCGTTACGAGAAAGAAAAGAGAGTCACGGGTGTGACGGGATATTCATTTTTGGATGATGACACCGATTATGATAAGCCTTCTTATCTCTGCGGTCTGACGGGAACAAGCTGGTCGTGGGCGACATGGGCAGACCGTTGGGAAACGTTTGACGCGAATGCACAAGGGTGGGAGCGGCTGATCACAGATGCGGCTTACCGTAAGCGGTTTAATTACGATAATACTTATAATTTTTATCAGATTTTAAAGGCGCAGCAGCAGGATGCGGGCACAAATTCGTGGGCGATCCGCTGGTATTATACGACGTTTTTGCAGGACGGCTTGATTCTTGCTCCGACAAGGTCGCTTGTGGCAAACGACGGCTGGGACGGTTCGGGTGTCCACTGTGGGGACGGCGCTGCTCCGACAGCAGTACATGCCTTAAAGACAGCAGAGGCGATCACAGCGTTTCCGGATCGCATCGAAGAATTGCCGGATGTGCGCCGGAGGCTGAAAAAGGAATTGATCCGGATCTCGGAGCCAAGCATAATAAAGCGCGTGTATCATAAGGTGTTTCGGAGAAATTATGTAGGAGAACCGTAAGCTCCGATTGTAAGCGCCTTATATGCAAGCGCTTATGATTGGAAAAACGAGAGGGTATATCAAAATATTTATGATCTGCGCAAACGGATGCTGGAATGATACAAGGAGACAGATATGAGGATTTTGGCGATTTTTACCTGTTTTAACCGGAGGGATTTGACGGAGCGGAGTATCCGTACACTGCGGGAGAATCAGGAGGTAATCTTTGATTATGTCGTGGTAAATGATGGGAGCACGGACGGAACAGCAGAAATGCTGGCAGCCCAGCCGGAGCAGATCGACGTAGTCAATGGCGATGGCGGACTGTTCTGGAATCGCGGTATGTATGAGGCGATCGAGCACACGAAAAAGCATCATCCCGATTACGATTATTATATGCTGATGAACGACGACACAAAATTTTTTCCGGGCGTCTTTGATGAGATGCTTGCATCCTTAAAAGGGGATACGGTGATGGTCGGAGCAATCTGCAACGAGGACGGCAGTCTAAGCTACGGCGGCATCAAATATACAAAGGGCATCAAGTATAAAAAATACGGACCGGGGGAGCAGGAGCTTTGCTTTGACACGTTCAATGCCAACTGTGCCGTGATCCCGCATGATATTTTTATGCAGGTGGGGATCGACCCGTTCTATCAGCACAGCATCGGCGATTTTGATTACGGCTTGCAGATCAGCAAAAAGGGATATGTGATCCGTGTGTTTGAAAAATATGTGGGCGAGTGCAATGACAATACCTTACAGCGGACCTGGCAGGATGAGAGCCTTCCGAGAATGGAGCGCATCCGGCTTAAAGAGAGCAGAAAGGGATTGCCGTTTGCGGACTGGTTTCATTTTCTGCGGAAAAATTTCGGGCTGGGAACGGCGATTGTCCGTTCGATGACGCCGTACATCCGTATTTTGCTCGGAACAAAGACGAGATATTCAGGGGCATAGAAATGTGCTATACTGTGGAGAGAAAACAAAAATAAAGGCGGATGCTTGAAATGGAGGAAAATATGGAAGAATTTTTAGGCTTTATGGCAGAAATACTTGAGACGGATCAGGAGAAGCTGACGCTTGAGACAACGCAGGAGGAGGTAGAGACATGGGATTCTCTCATGCAGCTGCGTCTTGTTGGTGAGGTGGAGGCAAAATACGGCGTGACGATCCCGATGGATGCTGTCTCGACGATCACAACGCTCGGCGGTTTTTATCAGTTTGTAAAGTAACACGGGAAAGGTTTGGGTGCAAGATGAGAATTTCGGTTCTGTCGAATGTGAATCTGGATATGCTGTCCGGACTTTTGAAAAAAGAACATGAAATATTTCAGACGGAGGGCTATGGCGGGTGGATCACCTATGCGCTTAAGCCGGATGCACGGTTGCTGGCGTTTGCGCCGGAGTGCATCCTCCTGCTGCTTGAGGGAAACGAGCTTCTTGGAAGCTGCGCCTCATGGGAGGCGGTGAAGGAGCAGCTGGCGCAGACGGAGGTCTATGTAAAAAAGCTGGCAGAGCATTATCCGGGCAGCCATCTTTTTGTATCGACGATCGACGTGAGACAGGAGCGGATCCGAGAGAGGGACGGCGCGGATTTTAGTCTGCGCGCCTCTGCGGCTTGGGATGAGCAGCTGACGCGTCTTGCGGAGGAAAACGATGGCGTCCATCGCCTGGAGCTGCGGGATTTTATCGAGAATTACGGAAGAAAATCATTTTATTCCGAAAAGTTTTGGTACATGGGCTCGATCCCGTATGAGATGAAAGCGCTGCACGCGCTGGCGGGCGAGATCGGACGAACGGTAAGCAAATTAAAGGCTGTGCGCAAAAAGGTGCTTGTCTTAGATCTGGATAATACGCTCTGGGGCGGCGTTTTAGGGGAGGACGGCATGGAGGGGATCTGTCTTGACGCTGCACATCAGGGGGCGATCTATCGGGACGCACAGCGGGAGATCAAGAAAATGCAAACGCAGGGTGTGCTTCTTGCGATTGCGTCCAAAAATAATAGCGAGGACGTCCGTGCCGTCCTTCGGGAGCATCCGCATATGATCTTAAGGGAGGATGATTTTGCCGCTATTTATGCAGACTGGAATCCGAAGTGGGACAATGTAAGGCGGATGGCGGAGGAGCTTAATCTTGGTCTAGACGCCTTTGTCTTTGTGGATGATAACGAGGCGGAGCGCGAGGGAATGAAGATCCATGCGCCGCAGGTAGCGGTTGTTGATTTTCCGTCGGATATTACAAGGCTGGCAGATTGTATGCGTGAGGTTTATGAGGAATATTTCTGGAGCTTTCGTCTGACGAGGGAGGATATGGAGAAGACGGTGCAGTACCGGCAGGAGAAGCTGCGCCGCAGCGAGCAGCAGGCGGCGGCTTCCTACGAGGAGTATTTAAAGTCGCTTCAGATAAATATCCGTCTTGCAGAGGTGACAGAGGAAACCAAAGCGCGCGCCGTGCAGCTGATGAACAAGACAAACCAGTTTAACGTCTGCACCTTGCGCATGGATGAGCTCCAGCTTGAGCAGTATCAGAGAGAGCAAAACGGCCGGCTTTTGATGGCGGAGGTTTCCGATAAGTACGGCAGCAGCGGCTGGGTGGCTGAATTTTTATATCATATCGATAAGACGACCGCCGTTGTTGATAATTTCCTGATGAGCTGCCGCGTGATGGGACGATGCATTGAGGATGTGATCGTCGAGGAGATCCTTAGAAAGCTTTTTACGCAGGGCGTGACAGACGTGCGTGCCTTTTATCATAAGACAGCAAAGAATCAGCCGGTAGAGCATCTGTGGGATGCACTTGGATTTGTATGTGTGAGCGAGGATGAGAACGCGAAGGAATATGCGCTGACTCTGGAGGAGTACAGGCAGAGAGAGAAAAAAGAGACGCTGCACGCGATTGTGTGGGAGTAGCTTTGGGGCGTTAGAATGGAGGAAATATGGCGGAAAGCTTTTATACGGACGAGGAGTTAAAGGAGCTTGGATTTGCACATGTCGGCCATGATGTAAAAATCAGCCGGAAGGCGAGTATCTACGGGGCTGCGCAGATGCACATCGGCAATCATGTGAGAATTGATGATTTCTGCGTGCTCAGCGGAAAGCTTACGATTGGAAATTATGTGCATGTGGCAGTTTCGACTGTCTTGTTTGGAGGAGCGGCGGGCATTACGTTTGAGGATTATACGGGAATTTCCTCCCGCTGCGGCGTGTATGCGACAACGGATGATTATTCCGGTGAGTTTATGACGAATCCGACCGTTCCGGAGGAGTTTACGCATGTGATCGAGGCGCCGGTGGTGATCGGGAAGCATTCGATCATCGGAACCGGCTCCACGATCCTGCAGGGCGTTACGATTGCGGAGGGCTGCGCTCTGTGTGCGATGACACTGGCAACAAGAGATACGAAGCCGTGGGGCATTTATATGGGCTATCAGTGCGTGCGTATCAAGGAGCGGAGTCAGGCGCTTTTGGAGATGGATATCAGGAAGCTGGAAGAAGCTTAGGAGTTGGCATGGGAACGATCGGTTTTGTGATTTTAAATTATCAGGCATACGAGGAGGCGGCTGCCTGCGCGGCGTCGATCCTAAAGACGCAGACTTATCCCGACATTCAGATCGTGATTGTTGACAACGGTTCGGGAAATGACAGCGTGGAGCAGTTAAAGGCGCACTTTGGCGGCGAGGGACGGGTACACATCATCGCGGCGGAGAAGAATCTGGGGTTCGCGCAGGGAAATAATCTGGGAATCGCCTATGCGAGAGAGCATTTTTCGCCGGATTTTCTTGTGGCGGCAAACAGTGATATTATTTTTGAACAGCCGGATTATTGTCAGAAGCTGTTTGAGATTTATCGCAGGAAACCGTTTGCGGTTTTGGGAGGCGATATTATTGACGCAAGCCGTACCCAGCATTTTAATCCGGTGGCAAGGGAGCGTGTCTACACAATCCCTTATATGGGAAAGCAGGCGCTGGTATCGGAACTTAAGGCGTGGATGTTTCGCGCGATCAAGTTGTTTCATCTGAAAAAAGCGGTGGCGGGACACTATGGGATTGCTGCAAATGAAGCGGGCGCGGATGTGTGCGGCGGCGGAAAGAATCTTACGACACGCGAGGTGGAGGGAAGGTCTGTGGCGGCGGATGTACGGATTGACGAGGAGCTTTCTGACGTGCTGCTCCACGGCTGCTGTCTTGTGTTTTCGCGAGATTTTTTTGCGGAGCTTGACGGGTTCTGGCAGGAGACGTTTTTATATGCCGAGGAAGAAATTCTTTATTATCTGGCAAGGAAAAAAGGTCTTCGGCTGCTCTATTCGCCGGAGGTGACGTGTATGCACAAGGAGGCGGTGACGACAAAGCAGCTCTATCAGGATTTTTGCGACGCTAAGATTTTTTATTTTTCCAATGTGGCAAGGTCATATCGGAAGTTTTTGAAATTGATGAGAGAATATGAGTAAAAGAGAAGAAGCATTTGTTACGATTGTCTGCTGCTACAATGACAGCGGACAATATGAGGCGTTTTGTGCCTCATTGGAAAAGCAGGAAATCGCATACGAGCTTTTGGGGATCGATAACCGCGGGCAGCAGTTTTCCTCCTGCAGCAGTGCGCTAAATTCCGTGCTGCCAAAGATCAGGACAGAGTATGTGATCTATTCGCATCAGGATATACGCCTGCCAAAGGAGGATATGCTCTCGCAGTTTGTGGAGTATGTAAGGCAGGTTGGACCGGACGATATTGTCGGCGTTGCGGGGGCTGCGGAGGTTGAAAATCTGGTGGCTGGCGTTGTCGGAGATCGGGCGGGAACCTGTGTGCTGTCCTATATCCTGCACGGAAAAAACCGTTCCTGTCCGGGAGAATGGGAGTTTTGTCAGATTGCGCCATGTGATACGGTTGATGAATGTTTTTTCGGGGGACGGACAAGCGCGTTTTTGAAAGAGCCGTTTGACGAAAAGCTGTGTGACAGCTGGCATCTGTATGCGGTGGAGCGCTGTCTGCGTGCAAGGCTTTTGGGAAACAGGGTATGGGTGTGCAGGCTGCCGCTCATCCATGAATCCGGCGGGCATATCGACCATTCCTATAATGTGGGATTGCGCAGGCTTGCGGCGCATTATGATAAGCGCGGGAGAGCGGGAGAGCACAGGATTTCAATCATCCGAACGGTGTGCGGAACGGTGCGAACGGACTGGCTGCACCGGAATTTGTTTTACTGGAAAAGAGAATTGCTGTTTTTGCTGCATCGCATGTAGATGCACGGGCGCAGTGCATGAAAGCGGGAACGAGAGATGGGAAAGAAATCATTGGTAAAAAATTCAATCTTCAACATGGCGTATAAGGGCTTTACAGCCCTTTTCCCGTTGGTGACAACCTCCTATATTTCGCATGTGCTGCTGCCGGAGGGCGTCGGAAAGGTGGCGTATGCCAATACGATCGTGGCGTATTTTGTTCTGCTCGCATCGCTTGGACTGCCAAGCTATGGCGTGAAAGCGATCGCGCAGAATGATGAGACGAAGGAGCAGAGAAGCCGTACGTTCTTTGAATTGTTTTTTATCAATCTGGCAGCGACGCTTTTGTGTATTGCGGCATATTATGTGTTCGTCACTTATTTTCCGCACTTTGCGGACCGCAGAGAGCTCTTTTGGGTGATGGGGCTTTTGCTGATCCTTAATATTTTTAATATCGACTGGTTTTATCAGGGCATGGAGGAGTATACCTACATTGCGACAAGAAGCTTTGTCGTAAAGATCGCATCGTTTGTGCTGATGCTTCTGTTTGTAAAGGACAGCGGGGATTACCTGATCTATGCGTTTATTCTCTGTCTTGCGACTGCCGGAAACAATCTGCTCAATGCGTTCCAGCTGCGCAAATATGTTACGCTTTCCGTACTTTTTACGAAAAAGAACGGAAAGCAGACACAGAGCGGAAGGGGGATGGGGCAGCATCTGCGTCCGGTATTTATTTTGCTTGCGTCAACGATCGCGACAGAGGTTTATACCATGCTGGATACGGTGATGCTTGAATATTATCACGGTGATGTTTCTGTCGGGTATTACTCCAATGCAGTTAAGATCGTGCGCATGACCTATACCGTAGTCATCGCGCTTGTGGCGGTCTTTTATCCGCGCATCAGTATGTATTATAAACAGGGTCGGCAGGAGGCGTGTAATGAACTGCTTAGCCGGGGGACGCAGATTTTGCTGCTGCTCGCCCTGCCTTGTACAGTCGGGCTTTTGCTGACGGCGGATCAGATCGTCCCTCTGCTTTTCGGAGAGGCGTTTTTGCCGGCAGTTGGAACGCTTCGGATTCTTGCCATTCTGGTGCTCGTGTTTTCGATTGCTTATTTTTTGGGGCATATTGTTTTGACGGCAACCGGAAGGGAGCGTATGATTTTGCGTGCCACGGTCGCGGGTGCAGTCATCAATACAGCGGCAAATTTCCTGTTGATCCCAAGACTTCGGCAGGACGGAGCGGCGGCGGCGTCCGTGCTTTCCGAGCTTACGGTGACTGCGCTTCTTCTGTGGTATGCAAAGGATTGCTATACGATCCGCGTGGGCCGCAATTATCTGTGGAGCACGGGCGCAGCGCTTCTTGTCATGGCAGGTGTGGTGCTTGGGATGTCCGCGCTTTTTCGGGGCATGTCCGGCGGTGTGCTGCTTGTGATCGCAGCGGGAGCCGTCTGCTATGTTGTTTGTCTGCTGCTGTTTCGCAACGAGCTTTTGATGGAGCTGATCCAAAAGCTTAAGATGCATAAGGCGGGCAGGGGATAACGTTTGCAGAGAGAACAGAGAAATGGTATCATTTGAGGACTATAAGTGAGGTGATGAGATGAATTCGGCGATCGGGACAGTCGTTGTGCTGTTCATACTGGGCGTTTTGTTTTTCTTGACAGGTCATTGTTTTTGCGGCGTTTTTCACAGAAAGGAGCGCCCCTCGTTTCAGCTGCTGGTCGGAGCAGTCGTGTTTTTTGCCGTTTTTTCGTTGATCGAGCTTCCGGCGGAGAAGCTTAAGCTTCCCTTTCATATGCTTGTGTATCTGGAGCTTGCCGCTTTTGCGGCAGTGCTCTTTTGGTGCGTTCGCTTTTGCTGGAAGGAAGAGATGCTTGGAAAAAAAAGGGAATGGGTACAGATAGATGCAGTCACATTGGCGCTGCTCCTGCTCATTGGGCTGCAGGTGATCTACGGAATGAACAACGGCATCCGGATCAACGGCTTTGACACCTCCTACTATAACGGACATGCCATCAACGCGCTTTACACCGACACAATGTATCAGTACAGCGCGCGGTCGGGAGAGTTTATCGGCTCCGAGAGCTATGTGCACGACGGTTATCCGATGCTGATCGCTTTTTTGTCAAAAATCTTTTGGATGCACCCGTTGGTGATGACAAACAGGGTTCTTGCCTGTGTGGAGATCATTCTAATGAATCTGGTCGTGTATGAGATTGCATATCGGTTGTCAAACGGAAACCGGAGAATTGGAAACTGGACGGTCGGACTTCATGCGGGGATCAGCATTTTCTGTTATCAATTTGACGAGGGACGCGGGTTTTATCTGTGGCAGAGGACGGCAGAGTCAAAGTCTATGCTGGCAAATCTTTATCTGCCGCTTGCGCTGCTTGTGCTTGTTTTGCTGGCGAAGGAGATGGGCGGGCGATATTATTGGGCGCTGCTTGCGCTTGTCTTTTTTACAGGCGCTTCGCTGTCGATCAGCGGGATTTTTATTTTGTGCGTCATGATCGGCGGTGGTCTGCTTGCGCTTCTTTGCTATCAGCGGCGCTGGCAGTATTGGGTTCGTGCGGCGCTTTGTATGCTGCCGGGAATGCTGGTCGGTATCATCAGGCTGTTGTTGTAGATGTGAGGATAGAGGCAATATGCAGGAAATGGATTGGAATCTTGAGCTTTACAGGGGTATTTTTACAAATTATTGGGAGTACGGACTGTTTTTCGTGATTTATCTGGGCGGTCTGCTCTATGTGGTATATCAGAGGGACGCGCTCATGAAGCGGGTGTTTGTGATGCCGTTTTTGATTTTTTTATTTACGGTCTTTAACCCGTTTGTGGTGGAGCCGGTTCTTAGAAATGCAGCGGATTTCAGAGACCGCTACAGCCGGTTTTTCTGGATGCTTCCGGCAGAGATTTTAAGCGCTTATCTGCTTGCCTGTCTGATTGAACGGCAAAAGGACGGACGGCAGAAAACGGCTGCCGTTCTCTTGATCGTCTGTCTGCTTTTTTTGAGCGGCGGCAGTGCGACAGGTCTGCAGCTTGATGATAACATTTATAAAATCGATGATCAGGTGATCGAGGTCGCAGAGCTGATCGGGGAGCATGCAGAAAACGAGCGGCCGGTCGTTTTTTATGATGAGGAGCTCTACTACTGGATCCGGCAGTATGACGCATCCCTGATCGCGGCGGTAAATGCGGGGGAAATGCAGCTGTACCGCTGGGTCGTAAAGGAGGACATCGATCCAAACGAGCAGTATGAGAGCGAAGGGCGTGCGCTCTCCATGTTTGTGCGGGGCGTGGAGGTAGAGCCGGAGACGGTAAATCGGGCGATCGAAACCCGGGAGGTAGATTTTTTTGTGCGCAATACCGGGTTTTATTCCGAGGAATATCTAAAGCAGTTAAATATCGAGTATGTAGACAGCGTCGACGGATATGAGCTGTATCGCTGTATACACGGTTAAGGAGGAGAAGGAAGTTGCTTATCGTTGTAAAAATTTTTGCGGTAATCTATCTGTGGCTGATCTTTCCGCTTCTGCTGGGGAGCGTATGGAGAAAACCGGATGGCAAAATGAGAAATCAGCTTCTGATCAGCTACCTGACCGGACTTGTCACACAGTGGGCGATATTTTTTGTGCTGGCAAAATGGGCGATTGACAGGGAGCTGCCGGTGCAGGAGCTTGGAAGGCTCTGGATGATCTGCCAGCTGGCGCTGACCGTGTTTGCGGTGGCGTGGGGCATAAAAAGACGTATTTTTAGACGGAAGCGCCTTGTCTGGAAATGGGAGTGGCTTGGGCAGGGAGCCGCGCTGCTTATTCTCATAGGACTGGCGTTTGTGTTTGGGGGCAGCGGTCAGAAGGAATATACGGCGGAGGCGGCGCTTACGATGTATGCCACAGATACCCTGTATGTCTATGATCCGACGACCGGAAAGGGGGCACAGGAGATGCTTCCCGTGCAGATCGAGGAGCTGAAAGCGGCGGCACAGTCTCCGATGGAGGCATATTATGCGGTGAACGGACGGATATGCAGATTAAATCCGGTAAAGCTGATGAAGCTTTTGCTCCCTGTTTTTTTGATGACGTTTTATTATGGCGTATATCACATCTGGGCGTTTGAGCTGTTTGGCAGAAATAAGCGCAAGCGGGTGCTGTTCCAGTGTATTTTATGGCTGTTATATGTGTCTGTGTTGTTTTCGGACCGGGCGGCCATGGTGCAGATTTTTGCAAGCTGTTGGAATGGAGAGACACTGTTTTTTGCGGGATTGCTGCCGTTTGCAGTGTGGCTTTTGCAAAGAAAGGAAAATCGCCTGATGTGGGGACTGTCTTATCTGGTCTGTGCCGGCGCAGGGCAGCTTTTGTATCAGCACGGTGGATTTATCATAACGTTTCTCTGGGCGGTGGCGGCGATCGCAGAATGGATAAAGGGAGAATGGAAAAAGGATGATAGAAGCATTTGAGGCGTTAAGAGAGCAATTTCATACCTTTGGGACAAGCAGCATCAGTCCGGCGCTGGCGGGGGCTGTGCTGTTGTTTTGCATGGCGCAGCGGGAACGGCTAAGAGGCGGTGCCAAAAATCTGACGCAGTATGGGATGTTGATTTTTTTGCTTTTGGCAAATCCGTTCGGCTATGAGATCATCCGCTCCTTTTGGATGGAGGACTATTGGAAGCTGTTTATGGCGGCGCTTCCCTTTGTGTTTGTGGCGTTTGCCGCAACACAGCTTGCCGCAGGCTTAAAGAGTGTTTTAAAGGGTGCGGTGATGCTTGTCTGCTGCATAGGCGTGATCGCAGCCGCTTCGTTTTTTACATTTGACGGGAAGCCGGTGCAGGCGGTGAATGATCGGGGGCAGCAGGAGCGCGAGGCCGCGGCGGTGAATGAGCTCATTCAGACCTCCGGCATTGTGCCGCAGAATATGATCGCGCCGAGAGAAATCTGCGGGCTGATCCGGGAGGTGAACCCTCAGGTGAAGCTGATGTACGGGGAAGCCATGATCGAGAAAATGGTGGATAAGACGCTGCAGCTTGAGGATGAGGAAATGCAGAGATTTGTGGATCTGTGCACCGCGATCGTTGCCGTTCCGTCTGCGGTAGAGTATCAGATCCAGGCGGCGGATCTGTACGGAGGGAACTGCATTTTGCTGGAAACGGAGTACGAGGACGCCGCGCAGCTTACGCAGGCGGGCTTTGTCTGCGTGGGAAGAACAGAGAAATATGCCTTGTATTTCAGGCAATAAAAATATAGGCAACATAAATATAGATATTGCAGATTGTCTATGCTATAATAGCAAAGTATATGTCTTGTTGAGAAAGAGGGACGAATGTAAATGAGGATCAAAGAACAATACAAGCATTTGCTCAATTACAGCGCCAATTTAATATCCTTGGCGGTAGAGGGAGCTGCCTTTGCCTTTATCTGGTACAACGTGTATGAGGACTCCTACGGATTTTTCCGGAGAGGAAACTGGGCAGTGGTCGGTTTATATGTATTGATCATTTTCTTTTTTACAAAGGTATTGGGCGGATATAATATCGGCTATATGAGAATTGCGGATATTGCGCTGTCTCACGTCCTGTCGATTTTGCTAAGCGGCGTGATCGGTTATCTGGAGCTGTGCCTCATCTGCCGGGATTATGTCAGCGTGAATCCTGTGCTTGGTGTTATGATCTTTGAGATCCTATTTATTCTGCCATGGATCTATGTGGTGAGAAAAATATATACATGGCTTTATCCGCCGCGTCAGATGCTTGTGATTTACGGGGAGTATTCTCCCGATGACCTGATCGCGAAGATCAATACAAGGAAGGATAAGTACAACATCTGTGAATCTGTCAGCTACCGGATTGGGTATCAAAGCCTGTATCCGATGATCCGTCAATACAATGCGGTCGTGCTCTGCGATCTGCCGTCACAGGCAAGAAATCAGATCATGAAGTATTGCTATCAGGAGTCGGTCCGCACCTATGTGACGCCGAAGATTTCAGATATTCTGTTTCGCGGAGCAGACGATATCCACCTGTTTGACACCCCACTTTTATTATCCAGAAATCAGGGGCTGTCAATCAATCAGAGGATCGTAAAGCGCATTTGCGATGTGCTGCTTTCTCTGATCGGAATTATTCTGGCATCTCCGTTTATGCTTTTGATCGCGCTTGCGGTAAAGCTTTACGACAGAGGTCCGGTGCTTTATAAGCAGGAGCGTCTGACGAGAGACGGCCGTCCGTTTCTGATCTATAAGTTCCGAAGCATGGAGATGGATTCGGAAAAGAACGGCGCCAGACTTGCGGCGAAGGGGGACAAGCGTGTCACTCCGGTGGGACGGGTGATCCGCAATATTCATTTTGACGAGCTGCCGCAGCTTTTTAATATTTTAAAGGGTGATATGTCGATGGTCGGACCAAGACCGGAGCGGCAGGAGATTTCGGATAAGTATGAGGAGACGATTCCCGAGTTTGTGCTGCGCACAAAGGTGAAAGCAGGTCTGACCGGCTATGCGCAGGTATACGGAAAATATAACACGATGCCGTATGATAAGCTGAAGCTTGATCTGACCTATATCGAGAATTATTCTCTGTGGCTTGATATTAAGATCCTGCTGCTGACCTTTAAGATTTTATTCCAGAAGGAAAATACGGAAGGGGTCGACGAGGAGCAGCAGACCGCGATGAAGCGCTAGGTGATGAGATGGGATTTTCAGTATTAATGTCAGTGTACTGCAAAGAAAAACCGGAATATTTAAGGCAGGCGTTTGAGAGCCTGTTGTCCCAGACGCTGCTGCCCGACGAGGTTGTGCTGATCAAGGATGGTCCTCTGACAGAGGCGTTAGAAGCAGTCATCGCAGATCAGAAAGAGCGCTTTGCGCGCATGGTCGTGTTTGCGTTTGAGGAAAACGTACAGCTTGGAAGGGCGCTGGCAAAGGGCGTAAAATTATGCACCATGGAGCTGATCGCGCGGATGGATACGGACGATGTTGCGCTGCCCGATCGGTTCGCACATCAGTATACATTTTTGCAGCAGCATCCGGAGGTCTCCGTTGTGGGCGGCTGGATGGAAGAATTTAACGATGAGGGGACTTATCAAAGCGTTAAGCAGATGCCGGAGAAAAATGAGGAAATCCGTAGATACGGGCGTTACCGCAATCCGGTCAACCACATGACGGTTATGATGCGGAAGGACGATGTGCTTCGGGCAGGAAATTACCGTCACTTTCCGTATTTGGAGGATTATGAGCTGTGGAGCAGAATGCTTGCGGACGGTATGGTGTTTTATAATCTGCAGGAGGTGCTTGTGCGTATGCGAAATAACAGCGATGTGTATGAACGGCGCGGCGGGATTGCCTATGCGCGCAATTATTTTGCACTGCGCAGGGAGCAGCGTGCGCTTGGGCGTCTGACACGCGGCGAGTATCTTGTTTCGTTGTGCTTAACCTTTGGGATCACGCTGCAGCCCGGATTTTTAAGAAAATTGATTTATCGAAGATTATTGCGTAAATAAGAGGACGTTATGGGAAAAATATTGAGTATTGCAGTACCGGCATACAATGTAGAAAAATATTTGGAGCGATGCCTACAGTCGTTGGAGGTGGAGGAGTTTCTCACAAAGCTTGAGGTTTTGATCATCAACGACGGCTCCGTCGATGCGACGCCGGAGATTGCAAAGCGGTACTGCGAGAAATATCCGCAGACGTATTTTTTATATAACAAGGAAAACGGCGGGCATGGATCTGGGATCAATTATGGCATTCAGAACGCAACGGGGAAATATTTTAAGGTGGTGGACGGCGACGACTGGCTGAATACGAAGGAGCTGCCGGAGTTTTTACGGCTTTTGGAGGCTTCGGATGCCGATATTGTGGCGGCGGATTTTTTGTGTGTGGAGGATGAGACAGATCGGATTTTGCAGGAAAGATACTGCACAAAGAAAGAAAGCCAATATGGAAGCCTGTGCGAGTTCTCCAAAGGCGAGGTCGACGAGGTGATCAAAATGCATGCGCTCACGATCCGCACAAGCATTTTAAAGGAGCACGGGATCACGATCGACGAGCATTGCTATTATGTGGACTGCGAGTATATCACCTATCCGGTTCCTTATGCCGGAACGGTCTATTTTTATCATAAGTTTATTTATATGTATCGTCTGGGAAGAAACGGGCAGAGCATGGAGATTCGGAGCATGCAAAGAAACCGGGCGCAGCATATGCAGGTGTTAAGCAGTCTGTTAAGCTTTTATGATAAACTTCCCGCCCTGTCGGAGGGAAAGCGGGCTTATATCGAACGATGTATTGCGCAGGTGGTGGAGAATCAGTTTCAGATTTATATCAGCATGGGCGTTCAGAAGGGCATTTTTTCGGAGCTAAGGCGCTGGGATGAGGCGCTCAAAAAAAATTATCCGCGCATCTATGCGGCGACAAGAAAGAAAAGTATTACGTTGCTTCGGCGGACAGGGTATCTGGCGCTCCCGTTCGGCACATTTGTATACCGGCTGGTAAAGGGGTAACACAGGGAAATATTGCCAAGCGCCGGAAGATACGGTATAATTTCGTTACTATTTTGTGAGAGGTTCTAAAAGATGAAGAAAAAGGGTTTGGTAGCTTACAAGGATCTGATGTATGAGCTGGTAGCAAAGGATATTAAGCTAAAGTATCGCAGAAGCATTTTGGGATATTTGTGGAGTATCTTAAATCCGCTGATGATCATGCTCGTCATGGTGCTGGTGTTTTCCAGCATTTTTCGCTTTGATGTCGAAAATTATCCGGTCTATCTGATCATCGGACAGACGATTTATAATTATGTGACAAATGCGACAAATCATGCCATGTATTCGATCACGGACAACAGCTCTCTTTTGAAAAAGGTCTATGTGCCCAAATATATTTTCCCGTTTTCTAAGGTGACGAGCGATATGGTTGATTTTCTGTTTTCGCTTGGCGCGATGGTTTTGGTTATGGTGATCACGCAAACAGAGTTTTCGATGTATCTGGTACTTCTGCCGTATGTCGCGCTGCAGCTATATGTGTTTACTCTCGGAATGAGCCTGTTTTTGTCGCAGGCGACTGTATTTTTCCGTGATATGAGATATATTTACGCAGTATTTTTGACGGCATGGATGTATGCGACGCCGATTTTCTATCCGGTAAGTATTCTGCCGCCGAAAATCCAGTGGGTTGTGACGCATCTAAATCCGTTGTACTATTATATAGAACAATTCCGGTGCATTGTGCTGGAGCGTGCGATGCCTTCCTTCCAGCTGTTTTACAGAGGGTGCATCATTTCGCTGCTTGTCTTTGCGATCGGGGCATGGTTTTTCCGAAAGAATCAGAATAAGTTTATTTTGTACATTTAAAGGGAGAGACACAAACTGATGGATGAAAAGTATATGATTGACGTCGATAATGTTACGGTCCGGTTTAATATGGCGTCGGAAAAGGTAGATAATCTCAAGGAATATTTTGTAAAAATGTTAAAGCACCAGCTAATGTTTCAGGAGTTTCTGGCGCTTAAGGATGTGTCGCTTAAGATCAGACCGGGCGAGGCATGGGGCTTGGTCGGCACGAACGGAGCGGGAAAGTCAACGATGCTAAAGCTTATCAGCGGCATTTTAACGCCGCATAAGGGCAGCGTGCAGGTGAACGGAACGATCGCGCCGCTCATTGAGCTTGGGGCAGGGTTTGATATGGAGCTGACGGCAAGAGAGAATATCTATCTGAATGGCACATTGCTGGGGCATTCCAGAAGGTTTATGGACGAGCATTTTGACGAGATCGTAGAGTTTGCAGAGCTTTGGGATTTTTTAGATGTTCCGATCAAGAATTATTCCTCCGGTATGCAGGCGAGAATCGGATTTTCCATTGCGACGATGGTAAGACCGGACATCCTGATCGTGGATGAGGTTTTGTCAGTCGGAGATTTTAAGTTCCGGGAAAAATGTAATGCGCGTATGGAGGAGATGCTCTCGTCGGGAACGACGCTGCTATTGGTATCGCATTCGATGGAGGATATTTTGAAGCTTTGCGATCATGCGGCATGGCTGGATAAGGGCGTGCTGAAAATGAGCGGCGATGTGCAGGCGGTAACGGAGGCATATGTCAAAGGAGTATAGGCGGGATGCAGATCCAAAAAATTGAATTTCCAAAGGGTATGGAAGCGGACATGGGGAAGCTGTACCTGCATGGGTCAGAGAACGGCATACAAATGACGGAAACGGGAGGAGTGAAGGTGCGTGATCCCGGCTTTGTCCGCTTTGATACTTATTTTAATGCAGTTTCGATTGAAAAATGGAAATACTATACAGAATTAAAGCAGTTGGCGTTCTGCTTTGAGGCAGCGGGAGATTTTTTGCTGACGGTGTGGAATGCGTGGGAGAAAGAGGATGGAACGCTGGAAAAAGCGAAGCTTGTCTCTCTTTCCGCCGCAGAGGAGCAAAGGGCGGCGTACCGGATAGAGATTCCGCTGGATCGATGTGAGAGGGGCATTCTCTATGCAGAATTGAAAGCGTCGCAGGGAGAGGAAGCGGTCTTTTACGGCGGTGAGTATGTGACAGAGCAGAATGCAGTGCAGGACATTGCATTGGCGGTCGCGATCTGCACCTATAAAAGAGAGAAGTATCTCTATCGAAATCTGGATCTGCTGTATCAAAGGCTGTGGGAGAATGAGGATTCCGTTCTGTATCATAAGCTGCACACGATCGTTGTCGATAACGGAAGGTCGATCGCACCGGAGAAAACGTGGGAGGGACTTTCTGTTTATCCAAATAAAAATGCGGGAGGTGCGGCGGGCTTTACAAGAGGGATCATAGAGGCAAAAAGGAATGGGAGCTTTACGCATATACTTCTGATGGATGACGATGTACGGATAAATCCGGCTGCGCTTGAGCGCACCTATGTATTTCTTAGCATGCTAAAGCCTGCGTATCGGGATGCGATGGTCGGCGGCGCGATGCTCCGTCTTGATTATGGTTTCGTGCAGCAGGAAGCGGGCGGCTGCTACCGGGCGGGGCGCATCACCTCGCTTCACACCGGAGTTGATCTGCGGGAGGCGGAAGCAGTCATAAAAAATGAAAGCCTTGAAAGGGCGGATTACAATGCGTGGTGGTACTGCTGTATTCCCATGCATGTGATAGAAAAAGTAGGACTGCCGCTGCCGTTGTTTCTTCACAATGACGATGTTGAGTACGGACTGCGCTGCGGTACGGAGATTATCCGAATGAATGGAATCTGCGTCTGGCATGCGGCATTTGAGCATAAGCGCCCTTCGGCAAATGAGTATTACGACGTTCGCAATGCGCTGATCGTAAATGCGCTGTATGGGCAGGATGAGAGCGGCAGCGGTGCGGTTTATATGGTCGTGCGGCGTATGCTCACAAATCTGTTCCGCTACCGCTATCGTGACATCAGACTGAGTGCGCGCGCCGTAAAGGACTTTTTGCGCGGACCAAAGTGGCTTATGGAGCAGGATGCCGAGAAGCTTCATCAGGAGATTGTCGCGGCGGGCTACCGTTACTGTGAGGAGTATGAGGGGCAATGGGAGGAGCGAAACAAGGAGGTGCTTGCCGGGCTTTTGGCAGGAAGAAGTAATTCGAGTCAGATCGAACGAAGGAAGCTGCTCTCCCTGAACGGCTGGCTGCTTCCGGCAAGGAAAGACGATGCTCCGACGCCGGTGATGGCAGGGGACAGCCCCCATGCGTGCTACCGCAGAAGGCGGGTGTTTATCTATGATCCCGACACGGGACTGGGATTTTATACAGGAAAAGAGATCAGAGAGCTGTTTTCCCTTGTGGGAACGGTTTTTAGAATTTATATGGAACTGAAAAAACATTACAAGCCTGTGGTGAAAGCATATTGTGCGCACAGGAAGGAGCTTGGCTCGGAGACATTTTGGAGCAGATATTTAGAGTTAGGAGGACGTCAAAATGAAAACAAGTTATGATTATCTGGTAGTTGGCGCAGGGCTTTACGGAGCAGTCTTTGCCTATGAGGCAAAGAAAAAGGGAAAGAGCTGCCTTGTGATCGACAAGCGGCCGCACATTGCGGGAAATGTATACTGTGAGAATGTGCATGGGATCAATGTGCATAAATATGGCGCGCATATTTTTCATACCTCCGACAAAAAAATCTGGGATTATGTCAATCAGTTTGCAGAATTTAATCATTACATTAACTCACCGGTGGCAGTCTATAAGGATGAGTTATACAATCTCCCATTTAATATGAATACGTTCAGTAAGATGTGGGGCGTGCGGACGCCGGAGGAAGCACAGAAGAAGATCAGGGAGCAGATTGAGAGTCTTCATATCACAGAGCCGAAGAATCTGGAGGAGCAGGCGCTTTCGCTTGTCGGCACAGATGTATACGAAAAGCTGATCAAGGGGTATACGGAAAAGCAGTGGGGACGCGACTGCAAGGAGCTGCCCGCCTTTATTATTAAGAGGCTTCCGCTGCGCTTTATCTATGATAACAATTATTTCAACGACAGGTATCAGGGCATTCCGATCGGCGGTTATACCGCAATCGTGGAAAAGATGCTGGACGGTATTGATGTGCTGTTAGACACGGATTATTTCGCGTTTATCAAGGAGCATGAAAATATAGCGCCAAAGACGATATTTACCGGCATGATCGATGAGTTTTATGATTTCCGCCTCGGCGTGCTGGAGTATCGGACGGTCCGCTTTGAGACAGAGGAATTGGACTGCGAGAACTATCAGGGAAATGCTGTGGTGAATTACACAGAGCGCGAGGTGCCGTATACGAGGATCATTGAGCATAAGCATTTTGAATTTGGCAAGCAGCCGACGACTGTGATCTCCAGAGAGTATTCCAAGGAATGGGAAAAGGGAGACGAGCCTTATTATCCGGTAAATAATGAGAAGAACAACGAGCTTTATAAGAAATACGAGGAGCTGGCGAAGAAAGAGCAGAAGGTTATTTTCGGCGGACGTCTCGGCGGTTATAAATATTATGACATGGATAAGGTCATTGCGGCGGCGCTGCAGATGTGTGAGAGCGAGCTGAATTAGTTAGGAGAGGAATCAGGTATGGATATTCAGAAGATTTTATTCCCGGAGGTGGGAAGGTGCACCGAAACAGAGCTGTATTTCCGATTGGGAAAGAAAACCGAATATCGTGGAGACAAAAAAAGCATTACCTTTCGCAGGCATGCGGTTGTGACCTTCGACACATATTTCAATGGATTTTCGATTGAGAAATGGATGAAGTATACAGTATTGCAGCAGTTAGCGCTTCGCCTGTCTCTGTCCGGCAAGTTTAAGGTGACGCTGCTTGGCAAGGAGCAGATCCATAAGGACGTCTTAACAAAGGTGATCAGCGAGACCGTCGTGGAGTGTGACGGCAGAGGGGAATTTGAATTTCCTTATACGCTTGGAGAAAAGAAGGGGATGTATACCTTCCGTCTGGAGGCGCTTTCGGACGGGGCGTGCTTTTATGGGGGCACATATATCACCGACCTTGCCAAGGAGCGCGTTCGTGATGTGAAGCTCGGAATCGCGATCTGTACCTTTAAACGAGAAGCGTTTGTCGAAAAAAATATCAGAATCCTAAATGAGGAGATCTTAAATAATCCTGCTTCTCCGCTGTATGGACGCATGAAGGTGTTCATTGCCGATAACGGAAAATCTCTTGACAGAGAGCGCCTGTCGTCTGAGCATATTTACATCAATCCAAACAGAAATCTCGGAGGAGCCGGAGGCTTCACGCGCGATCTGATCGAGATGATGAATCATAACGAGGAGCTTGGAATCACGCACGCGCTGTTAATGGATGATGATATTGTGATCGAGCCGGAGGCGCTGGTGAAGACCTACCGGATTCTTTCGCTGTTAAAGGATGACTATGCGGACGCCTTTGTGGGCGGCGCAATGCTGCGCCTTGACAAGCAGGCGATCCAGGTAGAGGCAGGAGCCTCATGGAATGGCGGGCACTTAAATTCCTTAAAGCACAATTTGAACCTGAAGAAATGCAAGTCCTGCCTTTATAACGAGGTGGAGGAGTATACGGAGTTCAACGCGTGGTGGTATTGCTGTTTCCCGATGAAGATCGTGACGCCGGACAATCTGCCTCTGCCGATCTTTATCCGCGGGGACGATCTGGAATACGGGCTTCGCAACATGAAGCATTTGATCCTGATGAACGGCATCTGCGTGTGGCATGAGCCGTTTGAGAATAAATATTCCTCGTTTTTGGAGTACTATATCATGCGCAATCAGCTGATAGACAACTCCTTCCATTGCCAGTGGTACGGCGCAAAGCAGCTTACAAAGGCGATGCTCGGTCATTGTATGAGAGAGATCATGTTCTACCGTTATAAAAATGTCGACCTGTATCTGCGCGGGATCAGGGACTTCCTAAAAGGACCGGAGTGGCTCATGGAGCAGGACGGCGAAGCGCTGCATCAGTCTGTGATGGCAGCGGGATATAAGGCACAGGAGCTGGAACAGCTGGACATGGCATTTAGCTACCTGGTATATCAGGAAAGCTATGGGTATGTCGATAATAGAAAGTCAAAGATCAAGCGGCTTTTAACCTTTAACGGGCTTTTTCTGCGGGCGAAGGGAACCAATATCATTCCGATGGCAGCTGCGAGACCGGTTCATTTTTACAGGAAGAAGCGCGTGATGCAGTATGATGTGACAAGCAGGAAAGCATTTATTACCGAGAAGTCCGTGGGCGCATCCCTAAGATATATGGGCAAGGTGTTCGGGCTGATCTGCGTGCTGCCGTTCCGGTTAAAAAAAGCGCAGCAGGCATATCGCACGGAGGGCATGCGCCTTCGCACGCTTGCGTTCTGGAATGAGTTTTTAGGTCTTGATTCCTAAGAGAAAAAATTGCGACACCTTGGAATGGAGAAAAATATGAAGAAAAAAATCGTAATTGCAGCCGTGCTCGTTGCATATCTGGGGCTCTCAGCGGCAGTCGTCTCCGGTGTTTTTGAGAAAAAGGAGGAGCCGCCCGCAGTGGCAGAGGAGGAACCAAAGGAGGTAGATCCGATTGATGCTGCTCTTGCCGAAAGAACGTTTGAGTTGGTTGAAAATACGCTGGAATATGCAGCATCGGGGCAGTCAGGGCTGTATCTGGAAACAGAGGATCTGCTGCTCTTGGAGGAGGATAAGCAGAGTCTTCTCTCACGCTATCAGCTTCCTCCGCTTGTGAGAATGGACGAGAAGGATGCGGCGGAGAAAATGTCAAACCTGCAGGTGTTTCAAAGAATCGAGGCGCTTGGGGCGGATATGCTTTCCTTTTACACACCGGAGTATTACTGGAAGAAAATTTATAATGATTCGATCACGACAGTCAAAGACGCGATTTCTTTTGAGGAGCATGTGACTTTTTCAGGAACGCGGGCGTCTGAATTAAACGCATTACTGCAGACAAGCGCAAATGTCGTTGTCGATATTGCAGCCAAGGAGATTCTTTTGGATGAGACGATCCGCGTGCCGTCCAATGTAAGCATTGAGGGCAACGGCGTTATCGTAAACGGAGAGGCAAACGTTCCCTATGCAGTCCTATTGGAAAACGCCGAGAATGCTGCAGTCAAGGGAATGCGGCTTCTTGGCGGCTTTGAGCAGGGAATTTATATTATTCGCTCAAATAAAGTGCTGATTTATGGGAATGAGATCACCAATGCGGTTCATAAGGCGCTCTGCGTCATGGACGATAATCAGTATGTAAACCTTGTGGGAAACTCGATCCATGAGAACGGAAACGGCTCTATTTTTTTAAACGGAGAGATCACAAACTGTATCATCCAGCATAATGCGGTGTATCAGAACCGCGGTACGAGAAATCTGACGGCGGGGATCGTATTTTCCTCTATGATCGTGGAAGACCCTTATACGCCGTATAATGAATTTTTGGATGAATATCTCTATGATCTGAAAAAGACGCCGAACCATAACGTGGTGATGGATAATCTGATCCAGGGAAATTATTCCTCCGGCTTCTATTCGGACGGCGCATATCTCAATTATGTGATCGACAATGTGATCGAGGATAATGAAAAAGAGGGGATGTGCTTAGACTATGGAACGTTCGGAACCTATGTCAGCGGCAATACGATCCAAAGAAACGGGGAGAGAAACCGCCAGACGGACGAGGACCTTGAGGCTGATTTCATTCTCGGCGCCGGAAGACTGCCGGATGGTTCCTCTACAGCAAAGCTGCCAGGCATTTCCATTGATAACTCTGCCTATAATATTGTATATAATAATAATATCAATGAGAATTCAGGAAGCGGGGTGAAAATGGTTAGATCAGGTTACCGGAATGTAATTTTGTCAAATCTGATCACGGATAATAACGCCGGACAAAACGAGGCATATCACGGCTTTGGAATCGAGCTTGGCCATGCGAGCACGCCGGACGAGCCGGTCAAGGGACTGGACTTTACGGCAGATTATGAAAATATCCTTGCAAGAAATATCATTTCCGGTCATCATTATTCGGGAATTTATATCGGGGAGGACTGCTACTGTAACGACCTGATTGACAATGTGATTTTGGACTGCACGCAGTTTTCGGTTGAGAATTTCAGCAGTTACTTTAACAGTGCAGTTGGAAATAATACCAATGTGGGCACATTAAGCTTTACGCTTGAGTAATTGGAGGAAGCAGAGGAGGAAAAGAATGCTACCAATCTTATATATTGTCATTCCCTGTTATAATGAGGAAAAGGTACTGCCGATCACATGCAGTATGTTTTTGGAAAAGATTACCGGACTGGTAGAAAAAGAGAAGATCAGCGATGAGAGCAGAATCCTGTTTGTCAATGACGGAAGCAAGGATCAGACATGGGAGATCATCTGTAAGCTGGCAGAAACAGACAGGCATTATATGGGAATCAGTCAGAGCAGAAACCGCGGACATCAGAATGCGGTGCTGGCAGGTCTGATGGAGGCGAAGGATGTCTGTGATATTACGATTTCCATTGACTGTGACGGTCAGGATGACATTGATGCGATGGACGAGATGATCGATGCGTATGCGGACGGCTGTGAGGTTGTCTACGGCGTGCGCTCCAAGCGTGATACCGATACCTTTTTTAAGCGCTTTACAGCAGAGGGATTTTACAAGCTGTTAAATTGGATGGGTGCGGAGGTTATCTTTAATCATGCAGATTATCGTCTCGTTTCCTCCAGAGTGCTGCAAGAATTTGCAAATTTTAAGGAGGTGAACATTTTCCTTCGGGGGATGTTCCCACTGGTCGGATTTAAGAGCACAAGTGTGTACTATGAGCGCCATGAGCGCATTGCCGGAGAGAGCCATTATCCGCTGAAAAAAATGCTGGCGTTGGCATTCGACGGTATCACAAGCCTGAGTGTAAAGCCTTTGCATCTGATCACGGGGATGGGATGCGCGATTGCTTTGTTAAGCTTTTGTGCCGTGATCTGGTCGATCGTCGTACAGCTGATCGGAGAGGCAGTGCCGGGCTGGGCAAGCATGACGAGCATTATCTGCTTCATTGGAGGCGTGCAGCTGATCAGCATCGGCGTATTGGGCGAATACATCGGTAAGATCTATATGGAAGTAAAAGAGAGACCAAGATACATTATTAGTGACCGAACAAAGAAAAAAGAGGAATAATTAAGGTATGAGAAGAAAAATAGCAGCTATGCTGGCGGTGGTGATGACGCTTAGCCTGATGACGCCAGATATTTACGCAGAGGCGTCCGTGAAAACTGGAGTGACCGAGAGCGTGCAGCAAGGAAATACGACAGCGGCCGAGGGTATGGCAGGGACTGAGACAAAGCCAACAGAGTCCACAGAGGAGAAAGAGACGGAGCCGACGGAGAGCGTGCCTGGAACAGAGATGAAGCCGACGGAGTCTACGGAAAAGACAGAAACGGAGACGACCGAGAGTACGGAAAAAGCAGAAGGCACGGAAAAGACAGAAGATAAAGAGAAGAAGGAGACGGAATCCACAGAGTCTACGGAAAAGAAAGAGGAGAAGTTGCCGGAGGAGACCGAGACAACAGAAAAGAAGGATAAAAAAGAAGCAGAGACTGAGTCACTGCCGGATGACCCTGAATATCTGAAATATTTAGAGCAGCAGAAGAGCTATCAGGGAGGGAGCAAAAGAAGCAGGAGGAGTACCTTTTACTCAGCGGTTTATCCGAGGCTTGGAGAGGGATATACACATGATCCAAAGTTCTCCAATCATACAATCCGTCATGGAATTGACGTATCCTATTACCAGAAAAATATTGACTGGAACGCCGTAAAGGCAAGCGGTGTTGAATTTGTATTTGTGCGTGTGGGCTACCGCGGCTATGCGCCGGCGGGCAACATGGCGGTTGACCCTTATGCAAAGCAGAATCTTCAGGGGGCGATCAACGCGGGCTTAAAGGTAGGCGCTTATGTTTTCTCGCAGGCAGTCAATGAGGCAGAGGCAATTCAGGAGGCACAGTTTGCCCTACAGCAGGTAGCGGGATATAACATCACGATGCCGATCGTTATGGATTTTGAGTATGCCTATTATTCTAACGGAGCAGAGGGAAGACTTGCAGCAGCACATTTGAGCAGGGATCAGCATACTGCGATCGTCAATGCATTTGGAGCGACGATCAGGAATGCAGGCTATGAGCCAATGATCTACGCAAATAAGAGTATGCTTGAAAATTCTTTAAATTCTTGGGCAATTCCTTATAAAATATGGCTTGCGCGCTATCCAAAGTCTGCGCCGTTTGCAGCGGGATACGGCGGGAATTATGAATTCTGGCAGTATACCAGCGGCGGATATGTAAACGGAATCGCGGGCAGAGTCGACTGTAATTTCTGGTATGAACCAAAGATCTATACACAGACAGTCAAGGACAGTATTTATACCATAGCGACAGCACTGGACGAGGGAATGGTGCTTGATATTAAGCATGGATCCGGTGCAAACAGCGCGAACCTGCAGCTTCTTGGAAAGAACGCGGGAAGTCAGCAGGACTTTAAGGTGACGTACGTCGGAGACGGCAAGTATACGATCATGGCAATGTGCTCCGGCAAATATCTGGATGCAGAATGGGGCGGTACGACCGAGGGTACAAACATCGTGCAGTATGACAGCAACAGCGGAGATAATCAGAGATGGTACATACAGGACGCGGGAGACGGAAATTATTATATTCGCTCCGTGGTGAGTCAGATGTGCATGGATGTTGCAGGAGGCGCGCATAATGGCGCCAATATCTACCTTTGGAATTATAACGGCGGCTTGAATCAGAAATTTAAGTTTAAGAGCGTCGAGTATACACAGTCTGTGGCAGATGGCTTATATATGATCTCTGCAGAGCAGGATGCCAACCTTGTGTGGGATGTTACCGATGCAGCGGGACATAATTCCGCAAATATCGGTATATGGGAGAAGAAGAACGAGAATAACCAGAAGTTCTATATCAATCATGCAGGCGGAAATAAGTACACCATTTCTGCAAAGCATTCCGGCAAATATGTGGATGCTGAGTGGGGCGGCGGTCATGCGGGCGCAAATATTATCCAGTATGACGGAAACGGTGCAGACAACCAGAAATGGTATTTTAAGGATGCAGGAAATGGAAGCTATTATATCATTTCCGCGGCAAGCGGTCTGTATGCGGATATAGCAGGCTCGGTAAACATGGGAAATAATATTCATCTGTGGGATGGAAATGCGGGTGCAAATCAGAGATTCCAGCTCACGCTTGTAAGCGACAGGGATACGCCTCCGGTTGTCGGGGAGGGATTCGAAGGCTGGCATGTAGAGAACGGAAAGAAATACTGGTACGATCACGGCACGATGGCGCGTGATAAGGAGGTATACGATCCGCAGACAGATGCATGGTACTGGTTCGATGGCGACGGCGGTATGGCGACCAACAAGGATGTGTTTGTTCCGACGAATGACCAGCGGACGGAAGGCAAATGGGTTCGTTATGATGTGAACGGGCATATGAAAAAGGGAGAAGACTACCGTTATGGAGGCTGGTATTGGTTTGATCCGATCACAGGCGAGATGATAAAGGATTTTGTATTTATTCCAGAGGCTGGTACAGAAGGTAAGTGGGTATATTACGATGAAGTGGACGGTAAGATGCACCACGGAGAGAGCTGTATCGACGGGAACTGGTATTATTTCGATGAGTGGACCGGAAAAATGGTTCATGGGGAATATTATAGAAATGGCAACTGGTATTACTATGACCAGATCACCGGTATTATGGCGCATGGCTGGGTGACACTTCCAAACGGAACAAGAGCCTACTATGACGAGATAACGGGAATCAGAAGATAAAATAACAACGAGCGGAACGCATTAGGCGCCACTCTTATGTCAATAAAAACAGGATGCGGTAATTTACCGCATCCTGTTTTTATTGCTTTATGGTCATCGCCAGAAGCTTGACGACCTTTGTTTTTTTTAATTGAGACGTCGTCCCTGACCGGTCTGCCAGTCAAAGAACCAATGTTCATCTCCGATCCATACATCGCCTTTTGCCATAGCACCGGTTACCGGATCAAAGTATTGGCTGATGCCGTGATTATCGAGAGCGCCCCAATCCCAGCCCTTGATCATCTTGCCCCAGTTGTCATAGCGCACCCATTTTCCGGTGCCGTCATCGCGGTCTGCAAATGGTCCGGCAAAGGATTCCTGATAGACGTCCTTATTCTTTGCAACTGCGCCCTGCTGTACATTATCCAGCCAGTACCATGCGTCAGTATACGGATCGTAAATCTCCTTGCCGCGGTAATTAGGATCGTTGACGTTGTAGCCCTGTCTTGCACCTTTTTCATACCAGAACTGAGTACCGTTGGAATCGTTGCGCCAGCCGTCGATGGCAGTTCCGTCATGCTCGTCGAAGTAATAGAGCGTGTCTCCGATAGTATGATAGCCCTTTAGCATCACACCGGTATTGTCATCATAGTATACCCATTTTTTTGCGGCGTCATTCGGGTTTGTGACCTCGTTGTTGTTTCCGTCTACCATATACCACTCGGTTTTCATAGCAGTATTTCCGTTAGAATCCTTCATGACATTTCCGTGTCTGTCTGTCAGGGGAACCTCCCGGCTGCGCACCTGATTGACCTCTGTGAGGCCCTTTTTCATTGCGCCTGTTGTCTCGTCAAACCACCAGTAGCCCCATTCGTTCGAGCCGTTTATGGGAGCGTGTACCTGTCCCTTTTGCATACGCCCGAACTGATCGTAGCGCACCCACTTTCCGGTACCGTCCTGACCTTGAACCGTGTAAGGCTGATAGACATCCTTGTTGACTGCCATTTTACCATCTTCCAGACTGTCCATCCAATACCAGCCGTCTGTAGCAGGGTCATAAATTTCCTTGCCTCTGTCGGTAAGTCCCTGTCTGACATTGTTGTCGTACCAGTAGCAGACCTCTGTGCCGCCATAGGCAGGTCCCTTAAAGCTTTCCTTTTGATACCAGCCGGAGGAAACAAGAGCCGGGGTCTCCTCATGTCCGGTTAGCGGGGCATAAACTGTTTTTGTTTTTAAATCCCATACGGTTTTGATAGCGTTGGGATCGGTCAATGTGATAACTGTACCATGCCGTGTTTCCTTCAGACCGCCTTTAGTGGCGTGGGCTCTGATCTTAAACTGGTTGCCCTCCAGCCATCCGGTATATTTATCCAGCTGTCCGGTGGTAGCCGTTGACGCGATATTTACATGTACGCCTGCCTTGCCATCATGATTGTCAGGCGGATAATCCTTTAGCTTGTCGGTATACATAAAATAAGTTCCGTTGTATTTTGTGAGAGAAGGACCCTCAAATCCGGTCACAGCGTCGTCGCATACGAGCTCCCAGCTGCTTTCCTGCTGTACGGAATCGAGCGTGAGCGTCCGCGTACGCCAGATTTCGTTCGTAACGCCATCCTTTTTTACACAGAAGTAATAGTAACCGCCTTCCTTGAAAATCGAGCTGTCGATGCGGTTATGCACATCTGTGTTGTATTTTGGCAGATTGATGGGCACTGCATTGGAGTAGGTCACTATCGGTGCAGCACTTGGATTAGTAGAAGGGTCATCAGTACCAGGTTTAAGGTTGGTTAGCTGAATTAAATAAGGCTTCATTACGTCGTTTGCGGAGGAATCATTATGGAAGTTTGCATAATATCCCATGCAGACAGTCAGCCATACCGTGCCGTCATCGTCGACGAAAAATTCCGGTGCGACAGCATCCCATTCAGTTCCATATTTATCTGCACCGGGAGGGGCTTGTGTGACACTTACATTTTCTTGACTTCCACTGCTAGGATAACTCCAGTGAACCAAGTCCTTTGAATATCCCATCATTGGAATATAGCGCCTTTGACCAGCACTGTTGGTTTGAGAGAAGCCGGACAGCATCCAGAAGTAGCCGTCCTTGTAAATAATACTAGGATCGTGTAGAGTAGACACCTTGTCATTTCCCTGTATCCAGTCAACATTTGGTATGTCCGGTGTAGCATCTTTATACGCCTCCGCCAATTCATAGAAGTTTATCCCGTCTGTAGACCAGTAGAGTGTGTCGGTTGTGTTGCTGTCACTCCCCCAAAAACTTCCCAGTAATAGCTCTGAGGGGTATTGCTGGGCATGTACAACCGAAGGAGAGGTGAGTGCAAGTCCGCTTGCGGCTATGATTCCTCCCAAAAACAAGCCGAGCAGATTGCGTTTTGAACGTTTCATCATCTTTTGCTCCTTTGTTTAAAATTTATTATATGGTATAATTTTTATTATACAACAAAATATAATTTTTGCAAAGACAGGAAAACGCTATATTTTAAGGCAAGAGCGGAAAGAGATTGACAGGTTTTTTGATTATGCATATAATAAAGGTTCGTGTATGGAGGTCGTATCAATGAAAAAAATTAATTTAGATAGGAAGGAATCAAAAATGATGAGAATGCCCTGTTGGGCTGCAGCTTTTTTGCTGAGTCTTATCGGGGCGGTGATCGCGATCCTGCCGTTTCTTCTGCGTGATGAGGGATATATCGCAATGTCGCATGATTTTACGGCGCAGGAGATCGCATTCCACACCTTTATGAACGAGACGGTAAGGTCGGGAAATTTGTTGTGGAACTGGGCAATTGATCTCGGCGGAAATTTTGTGGAGAGCTTTAGCTTTTATAATCTGGGGAGCGCCTTCTCATGGATCTCGTTTTTGTTTCCGCCTGAGCTGACGCCGCGCGTCATGGGCGTTATTATGATACTTAAGTTTGCCGTGGCGGGTGCAGCGGCAGCCGGTTATCTAAACCGTCATATCAAGAACAGGACGATCGTGCTGCTTGCATCCTTACTGTATGCATTTTCAGGCTTTCAGTGCAGCAGCGTTGTCTTTTATCATTTTCAGGATGCAGTCGCATTTTTCCCGCTTATGCTGACGGGACTGGAGCTGCTCGTGGAGGAGAAAAAGAGAGGCAGACTGCTGGCGGCATGCGTTGTCAATGTCCTCTGCAATTACAGCTTTTTTATCAGCGGCGTGATATTCCTTGTCATCTATTATGTTGTGAAATATATGATACCCGATATACAGGCAGGAAAAAGAGGTATCAGGCATTATGCGGCTCCGATCATCGACTGTATGATCGAGGGGGCGCTTGGGTGCATGGCGGCGGGAATCCTGCTGATTCCGTCGATCATCAGCACGCTCTCCAATGAGCGGGTGACAAGTCATATCCTCGGGGAGGAGTGGCTTACAATGACGACAAAGGACTGGCTGATGCTGCTTAAGGCATTCCTGATGCCGGCGGAGACGATGGATGATTATTCCAGCGTCACAACATCAGACTGGATGACAAATGCGGCGTATCTGCCGTTATTTAGCATTGTTTTTGTGCTTGCCTACCTGTTTAAAAAGAAGGACTGGCTCTCTCATTTGATAAAGACATGCTTTGTGATCGCATTGATTCCGGTGCTAAACAGTGTGTTTATGACATTTATGCCGGGCGGATACAGAAGATGGTACTATATGTTCATTCTGGTCATGGTGGTCGCAACGGCGAAGGTCATCGAGGCTCCAAAGGAATATCCTATAAAAAAGGCGCTTGGCGTATGGGGAGCACTGTTTGGTGTTTATCTGCTTTTGACCTGTGTAGTGCCATGGAGTGAGCAAGAGCAGAGCATTATTTATAACAGGGGCTGGTATTTGTATGGCGTCATCACTGCGTTTGTGGGCATCGTGCTTCTTTACGCGGTATTCCGGTGGGTGAAGACGAACAGAAACATGGTGCTGCTTTTGCTTGTATTTGTGTTCTCGGTCGGAACGCTGGGGGTCAATATTCATCATTACCAGTCGACAACCGATAACTCGAATCTTGATTTTAAGACTTATCCGAACAGCTATGCAAAAAATGTCGCGAATTATCTGACAGAGATACCGCAGAAATTAGACAGGGAAATATTACCTTATCGTTATTATTTTGATGAGGGAATTGGGCATACTTACTATAACCTCGAATTGATGAATTCCCTGCCGTCCATTAACTCCTTTATCAGTACGGCGCACGCGTCGATCACGGAGTTTTATGATCAGCTCGGCATCGGAAGGGGGACATGGACCAACGGAGCAGTCGGCGGAGTCAGAGAGCTGCTGTCGGCGCGTTATATCGTATCAGCGATTGAGCAGCCGGCATATACGTATCTGACTACCTTAGAAAACAGCAACGGGCAGCAGATGTATCTTTATGAAAACGAAGCTGCGCTTCCGATCGGATTTACTTATGACAGCTACATCAAGCGCAGCGAATTTGAAAATCTGGGAACGGATGTACGCGCGGTCGTGATGCTAAAAACACTGGTCATTGAGGATGAGGATGAGGCGGAGGTAAGTAAATATCTGTTTCATTACCCGGAATACGGCGAGGTGATAAATGTGGACAGCCTGCCGGGAGCCATTGCAGAGCGCGGCAGGGAGACGAGCGAAGAATTCCGGACAGGTGATAATTATTTTGAGTCTGTTATCACGGCGGATGCCGAAAAATATGCATTTTTCGCTGTGCCGTATGACAAATACTGGAGGGCAGAGGTAAACGGAGAGGAGCGTGAGGTTCTCAATATCAACGGGCTGATGGCGGTTCGTATTGATGGAGGAGAAAATCGTATTTTGTTTGAATATGAGTATTTGCCGATCCAGGCAGGAGCTGTATGCAGCATTGCGGGAGTACTTGCATCCGTGCTTTATCTCATCCTTGCGGGCAGATTGGAGAAAAATAAGAGGGATTAATGTTGTAATTTAGCAAAAACAGGCAGGTATCTGGTATTTTTCTACTTGCCTTTTGTCGAACTATAAGTTATAGTAGGCAGTAAAGTAAGGTCGTAGAAAAGCGATAGAAAGAGAAAAATATCAGCAGGTGTGTAATTGGGAGACAGATACACAGACGCTGTCTTGGCAAGAAAATATTGACATGAGAGGAATGCGATATGAAAGTAGTAATACTGGCAGGCGGATTTGGAACAAGGATCAGTGAGGAAAGTCACTTAAAACCAAAGCCAATGATCGACATCGAAGGAAAGCCGATACTCTGGCATATCATGAAGGAGTATTCTTACTATGGTTATAATGACTTTATCATATGTGCGGGCTATAAGCAGCATGTGATCAAGGAGTGGTTTGCAGATTATTATCTGCATAACAGCGACATTACGTTTGATTTTTCTAACGGCGGAAAGATGGAAGTGCACAGCAACGTGGCAGAGCCGTGGAGGGTGACGATCATCGATACCGGGTTGGAGACGATGACAGGAGGACGCGTCAAGCGCATCCGCGATTATGTTGGCGACGAGACGTTTATGATGACGTACGGGGACGGCGTGTGCGACGTCAATATTAAGGAATTGGTAGAGTTCCATAAGAAAAAGGGAAAGACTGCAACGCTGACGGCGGTGCGTGTGGGACAGCGTTTTGGCGTCTTGGATATAGACGCCAAGGATGAGATCAAGGCATTCCGTGAGAAATCAGAAGCGGATGGCGCGCGGATCAATGCAGGTTATATGGTGCTTGAACCGGAGATTTTTGATTATATCGACGGGGACGCAACGGTATTTGAAAAAGAGCCGTTAGAGAGGCTGGCTGCAAAGGGAGAACTGGCGGCATATAAGCATGACGGATTCTGGCAGTGCATGGATACCCAGCGTGAGAAGGAACAGCTTGAAAATATGATAGAAAGCGGTCGTGCGCCGTGGATGGTGTGGAAGAAATAGCTATGATGGATATTGGATGGTACAAAGACAAAAAAGTATTAGTAACAGGTCATACCGGATTTAAGGGGAGCTGGCTTTGCAGGATGCTGATAGAGGCAGGGGCAGAGGTGACGGGATATGCGTTAGAGCCGCCTACCCAGCCGAATCTTTTTGAATTATGCGGTATCAAGGACAGGATGAGGTCAGAGATCGGGGACATCAGGGACTTAGCGCATTTAAAAGCAGTGTTTGCGGAGGTTCGCCCAGAGATCGTGATCCATCTGGCAGCCCAGCCGATCGTGCGTGATTCTTACAAAGATCCGGTTTATACCTATGAGACAAATGTGATGGGAACGGTAAATATCTGCGAGTGTGTGCGGCAGACTGCAAGCGTACGGTCCTTTTTGAATGTAACAACGGACAAGGTGTATAAGAACCATGAGTGGGAGTGGGGCTACCGGGAGGAGGATGCGTTGGATGGATTCGACCCGTATTCCAACAGCAAGTCCTGCTCAGAGCTGATCACGCACAGCTATATCAATTCTTTTTTTGAGGAGCTTGGGACAGCCGTTTCCACTGCAAGAGCGGGGAATGTGATCGGAGGCGGTGATTTTGCAAATGACCGTATTATTCCCGATTGCGTGAGGGCAGCCGGAGAGAATAGGGAGATCATTGTAAGAAATCCGTATTCTACACGACCGTATCAGCATGTACTTGAGCCGCTGGCAATGTATCTTATGATTGCGATGGCGCAATATGAGGATGGAACGTATGCAGGGGCATATAACGTAGGTCCGGATGATTGCGACTGCGTGACAACGGGGCAGCTTGTCGATCTGTTTTGCTTAAAGTGGGGAAAGGGCATCAAGTGGGTGAACCGCTGTGACGAGGGACCGCACGAAGCAAACTTTTTGAAGCTGGACTGCTCAAGGGTGAAAAAGGTATTCGGATGGACGCCGCGGTGGCATGTAGAGGAAGCGATAGAGAAGACCGTAGAGTGGTTTCAGGTGTATATGGAAAAGGGAGATGTGTCCGTATGCATGGATCGACAGATAAATGAGTTTTTTAGGATGGAGAAATAATGGGAGAGATTAAATTACTGGATTGTACGCTGCGTGACGGCGGCTATTTAAATGACTGGAATTTTGGGCATAATAATCTTGTGAGCATTTTTGAGCGTCTGATCGATGCGAATGTCGATATTATTGAGGTTGGCTTTTTGGATGATTCGAGGAGCTTTGATATTAACAGAAGCATTATGCCGGATACAGACTGTGTAGAAAAGATTTACGGCAAGATTGACAAGAAGCAGGCGATGGTGGTTGGTATGATCGATTACGGAACCTGCCGTCTTGAGAACATTAAGCCATGCAGTGAATCTTACTTGGATGCGATCCGCGTTATTTTTAAGAAGCATTTGAGGGAAGAAGCCCTGCAGTATTGTGCAGAGATTCAGAAGAAGGGGTATAAGGTATTCGCGCAGCTTGTCTCTGTGACAAGCTATGAGGATGATGAGATCATGGATCTGATCCGCCTTGCAAATGAGGTGAAGCCATATGCCGTGTCTATGGTAGATACCTATGGTCTGATGCATCAGGATAATCTGCAGCATTATTTTGACCTTCTGGACGCAAATCTGCTTCCGGAGATTGCAATCGGCTATCATGCGCACAACAATTTCCAGATGGGATATGCCAACTGCATTACGATGATGTCGCAAAAGACAGACCGTATGATGGCGGTGGACGGAACGATCTATGGTATGGGCAAGAGCGCCGGCAACGCGCCGATTGAGCTGATTGCGATGTACTTAAATGATAGATATGGAAAGAACTATAACATCAGCCAGTTTCTGGAGGCGATTGATTCCAATATCATGAATTTTTACAAGACGATGACATGGGGCTACAGCATGTTCTTTTATCTGGCTGCGTCCAATGACTGCCATCCAAGCTATGTGTCTTATCTGATGGATAAGAGAACGCTTTCTGTTCAGGCGATCAATGAGATATTAGGAAAGCTGAGCGGAGAGAAGAAGCTGCTTTATGATAAGGATTATGTAGAGCGGCTGTACAAGGAGTATCAGGACATTGATGTTGACGATAAGGAAGATGTTGCTGCACTTAGCCGTCTGTTTGGGGGGCGCGATGTGCTGCTGATCGGACCGGGGCTTAGTATCGAGAAGCAGTCAGAGATTGTAACGGCGTATCAAAAGGACAATAAGCCGTTGACTGTTTCCGTTAATTTTGTGCCGGAGCAGATGAAGGTAGATTATATTTTCCTGAGCAATTCGAAGCGCTATGTTCAGTTGGCGAGCACGTTGGCAGATGAGCACCTTGATTTTCAGGTCATCGCAACCTCCAACGTAACGAAAACGAGCGGGAAATTTGATTACACTTTAAAATACAGTACATTGCTGGATGAAGATGCCGAGGTAATTGATAATTCGTTTATCATGCTGCTAAAGGTTATGATCAGACTTGGCGTCGGTCATGTGGCGTTGGCTGGCTTTGACGGCTATGTAGGAGATACGGCAAGCAACTATATCAATCCGAATATGGAATATCATTTTAATGCGGAACAGGCAAAGGCATTAAATGAATATGTCAAGGAAACGTTAAAGGAGCTTGGGAAGAAGCTTGACATCGAATTTATTACAGAATCATTGTATGCTTAATACGGCATAAGGAAAGGAAATACAGGTTATGAAAGTGAAAATAGCAGACTGGATCGCACAGTATCTGGTTGAGCAGGGGATTCGTTATAATTTCACGGTGCCGGGCGGCGGGGCAATGCATTTGAATGTAGCCTTTGGCCATCAGGAGGGGCTGAAAAATATTTTTGTTCAGCATGAACAGAGCGCAGCGATTGCAGCAGAAGGCTATTTTCGGGCAACAAACGAATTACCAATGGTCTGCTGTACGACAGGACCGGGCGGCACGAATACGCTGACCGGGGTGCTGGGCGCATGGCTTGACAGTATTCCTATGCTGATCATCAGCGGGCAGATTCGCTATGCAACAACGGCAAGAGCGGCGGGAATCCCTGTCCGTGCGATGGGAGATCAGGAGTATGACATTACGCCTATGGTTTCTCATATGACAAAGTATGCGGAAATGATCATCGAACCGCAAAAGGTAAAATACCATATTCAAAAGGCATTATATCTGGCAACACACGGAAGACCGGGACCTGTCTGGCTGGATATTCCGCTGGATATTCAGGGCGGATATATTGATCCCTCTGAATTTGTGGAATTTGACCCGTCAGAGACAGCGGACGAGCTTCCGCCTGCAGTGACAAAAGAGATGATTGCAGAGGTGCTTGAAAAAATAAAAAATGCCAAGCGGCCTGTATTGAATGTCGGCAGTGCAATACATAGCACGGACAGTGTCGCATTAATGAGAAGGGTGGCGGAAAAATTAAATATTCCGGTTGCCGTTGCATGGGACGCTTCTGATCTGATGCCGCATGACAATGAGCTTTTTGTCGGTATCCCAGGGCTTTTGGGAGATCGCGCCGGTAACTGGGCAGTTCAAAATGCCGACCTTGTGCTGTCTGTCGGATGCAGATTAAGCTGCAGACAGGTGGGGTATAATGTGAAATCATGGGCAAGAGAGGCTTATGTCATTATGGTGGATATTGACAAGTATGAGCTGATCAAGCCGAGCATTCATGTGGAGTTCCCGATTCATGCGGACGCAAAGGAATTTTTGCAGGTGTTAGACGAAGCCATAGAGACGAAGCTGACAGGTCATGAGGACTGGACCAGGATTTGTCAGGGCTGGAAAAAGAATTATCCTGTGGTAAGTGAAAAGCATTACAGCGGCGAGGGATTGACAAACGCGTATTGCTTTTTGAATGAGGTGAGCAGACGGGCAGCAGAAGATCAGTTTATCGTGCTTGGAAACGGAACAGTCGAAGCATGTCTGCATGCCATCCATATAAAAAACAATACAAGGCTTATCAGCAACAGCGGTGCGGCAAGTATGGGATATGATTTGCCGGCTGCCATCGGCTGCTGCTTTGCTATTGGTAAGAAAGATACCATTTGCCTGACGGGAGACGGCAGTATCCAGATGAATTTGCAGGAGCTGCAGACGATCGTGTTCCATAAGCTGCCGATTAAAATATTTGTAGTCAATAACCAGGGCTATCACTCGATGAGACAGACAGAGGGAAACCTGTTCCCGGAATATACAAAGGTTGGAATCGGACCAGAGAGCGGAGATTTAAGCTTTCCTGAGATGAAGAAGATCGCGGCGGCATACGGTATCCCGTATATGTCGGCTTCCTGTAATAAGGAGATTCCAGATGTGGTAGATCGGATGCTTGCAGCAGAGGGCTATGCGATGTGTGAGATTTTTGTTGATATTAATCAAAAATTTGAGCCAAAGAGCGCAACAAAAAAATTGCCGGACGGGACGCTGGTATCTCCGCCATTGGAGGATCTTGCTCCGTTTTTGCCGCGTGAGGAGCTGGAAAAGATCATGATCATCCCAATGTGGGAAAATAAATAGTGATTATTTGAAAAGTAGGCAGAGAGATTTTTCTGCTTACTTTTCATTCGTAAAAGGAGCGTAGGATAGAAAATGAATCAGGTGATTGTAACAGGAGCAACGGGAATGCTGGGTGCTTCCATGATCGAGCAGATGGTGGCGGACGGTATTAAGGTAACTGCGGTCATAAGACCAAATTCAAAGAAAAGAAGCAATCTGATCGACCATGAAAATATTCAAGTGGTAGAATGCGATATTGACGAGCTTTTGACATTAAAGTCAGTATTAACGGGGACGTATGACACATTTTACCATTTTGCGTGGGACGGAACTTACGGAGACAGCAGAAATGATGCGATGCTTCAGGAAAAAAATGTACGCAATACGTTAGAGGCAGTCGAGCTTGCTCATGCGCTTGGATGTCAGGTGTTTGTCGGAGCGGGTTCACAGGCAGAGTTTGGCTTTGTAGAGGGTGAGCTGTCCGATCAGATTCCGAAGAATCCGGTGACAGGCTATGGAATTGCAAAATATACAGCCGGACGGCTCAGCGCTATTATGTGCGAGAGACTTGGTATGCGTCAGTCGTGGGGAAGAATCGTGAGTACCTATGGGCCACGGGATAATAGCTATACGATGGTGATGTCGAGTGTGATCGGAATGTTGAACGGAGAGCGGATGAGCTTTACGAAGGGCGATCAGATTTGGGACTATGTATATGGCGGTGACTGTTCCAGGGCATTTTATCTGATCGGCAAGTATGGGAAGCACGGAAAAGCATACACGATCGGTTCTGGAAAAAGCAAGCTTCTGCGGGAGTATATAGAGATCATCCGGGATGTTGTAAATCCATCCCTGGAGATCGGTATCGGTGAGCGGGATTATTATCCGAATCAGGTGATGCGATTAACGGCAGATATCAGTGAATTGACAGAGGACACGGGCTTTGTACCGGAGATTGATTTTGCGGAAGGTATTCGCAGAACTATGGAGTGGTATAAGGGAGAAGTAAAATGAAGCACATATCCGTGATGACTCCGTGTTACAACGAGGAGGGAAATATCAGAAATATTTATACTGCAGTCAAGGAGCAGTTTGAGCGATTACCGCAGTATACCTATGAGCATATTTTTATTGATAATTATTCAACCGATGCTTCAAGAGCAATTCTAAGAGAGCTTGCCGCAAAGGATAAAAATGTTAAGGTTATTTTCAATGCGATGAATTTTGGACCGAACCGTTCCGGTACTTACGGTATGATGCAGGGAACAGGGGACGCGCTCATCTGCATTGTGTGCGACCTGCAGGATCCTCCTGAGATGATTCCTGAATTCCTCCGAAAGTGGGAGGAGGGCTACAAGGTTGTGATGGGACAGAAAACAAAAAGTAAAGAGAATCCGCTCATGTTCCAGATCAGAAAGCTCTATTACAGGATTATGTCATGGCTGTCAGAGTCAGAGCACCTGACCAATGTCACAGGCTATGGTCTCTTTGATAAAGAGGTGCTTGATATGATCAAGTGGATGGATGATCCCGAACCCTATATCAGAGGTCTGATCACCCAGCTTGGGTATAAGTGGTGTCTGGTGCCTTATACACAGCAGGAACGAAAGGTTGGGAAATCGAGCTATAATTTCAGCAGATATTTTGATTTTGCGGTTACAGGTCTGACGCATGTATCGAAAAAGCCGCTTAGGATTGCAACGATGCTCGGGTTTATCATGTCTGTCATTAGCTTTTTGGTGGCGCTTGTGTACCTGATCATGAAGCTTGTGAACTGGTATGATTTCCAGATGGGAACAGCGCCGATCCTGATCGGAATGTTTTTGCTGGCTTCGATCCAGCTTGCGTTTATTGGCGTCATAGGGGAATATGTCGGCGCAATTTTAACGAGGGTTACAAAGCGCCCTATGATCATAGAGGAAGAACGTATCAACTTTGATGATACGGATGAATGAGGAAGAACTATGCGGAAAATATTGATTACAGGCGGATCGCGTGGGATAGGAAAGGCGATTGCCGAAGTGTTTGCGGAGAATGGTTATGAGGTTGTAGCGCCTGGGAGAGGAGAGCTTGACCTTGGCAGTGCGGAGTCCATCAATGCCTATGTAGAGCTGCATAAAAACGAGTATTTTGATGTCATCATCAATAATGCGGGCTGCAATGATATTCATGAGATCGAGCATATCACAGATGAGGAAATCGAGTCTATGATCGCGCTGAATCTTGTTGCGCCGATTAAGCTGCTGCGTGGGTTTGCAGGAGCAATGAAAGAGCACAGATATGGGAGAATCGTAAATATAGCGTCGATCTGGGCAATCGTATCAAAGGCAGGACGCTGTGTTTACAGTGCGACAAAAAACGGGATTCACGGAGTGACAAATACTCTGGCGGTAGAGCTGGCAGAATATAATATTCTTGTGAATACAGTATGTCCGGGCTTTACGCTTACGGAGCTTACAAAGAAAAATAATACA